>JAAYVT010000192.1 GCA_012517025.1 Phyllobacteriaceae bacterium
CGCGCCGGCGGGGCCTGGACGATCCGCCAGAGCGAACTCACCTCCGCCCGCCTCGCCGAGGAGCTGACCAAGGCGATGACCGATCCCGATCAACTGGCGGACGCCGCGGCGGCGGCGCGGGCGGCGGGCAAGCCCGACGCGGTCGCCCGGCTCGCCGATCTGGTCGAGGCGGTGGCGGCTCGACGTTAGGGCGCCGTCACACGGTTGCAACGGTTCGCCAATCCTGAAAAGACTGGTCGAACAGGCTCGAATCGAGGCGGATGCTCGCCGCCCGCCCGCTTTCTCGAAGGAAGACCCCCATGAAGATGCCATCGACCATCGGCCCCGTCCATTTCGTCGGGATCGGCGGTATCGGCATGAGCGGCATCGCCGAGGTGCTGCACACCCTCGGCTTCAAGGTCCAGGGCTCGGACGCCAGCGACAACGCCAACGTCCAGCGCCTGCGCGAGAAGGGCATCACCGTGTTCGTCGGCCACGCCGCCGAGAATCTCGGCGAGGCGCGGGTGGTGGTGGTCTCCTCGGCGATCAAGGCGGACAATCCCGAGCTGATCGCGGCGCGCGCCCGCTTCCTCCCCGTCGTGCGGCGGGCGGAGATGCTGGCCGAGCTGATGCGCTTCAAGTCGGCGATCGCGGTCGGCGGCACCCACGGCAAGACCACCACCACGTCGATGGTGGCGGCGCTGCTCGACGCCGGCGGGCTCGACCCGACCGTGATCAACGGCGGCATCATCAACGCCTACGGCACCAACGCCCGGCTCGGCGGCGGGCAGTGGATGGTGGTCGAAAGCGACGAGAGCGACGGCTCCTTCGTCAAGCTGCCGGCCGACATCGCGGTGGTCACCAACATCGATCCCGAGCACCTCGACCACTACGTCACCTTCGACAAGGTCAAGGACGCCTTCAAGCATTTCGTCGAGAACGTGCCGTTCTACGGGTTCGCGGTGATGTGCCTCGACCACCCGGAAGTGCAGGCGCTGGTCGGCAAGATCGAGGATCGCCGCATCGTCACCTACGGCATCAACCCGCAGGCCGACGTGCGCTACGAGATCGTCTCGTCGGTCGGCCAGCAGTCGCGCTTCAAGGTGACGATCCGCGACCGCATCGCCGGCACCGAGAAGGTGATCGACGATCTCGTCGTCAACATGCCGGGCGTGCACAACGTCTCCAACGCCACCGCCGCGGTCACCGTCGCCGACCAGCTCGGGATCGCGCCGGAGGCGATCCGCAAGGGCCTCGCCGGCTTCACCGGGGTCAAGCGTCGCTTCACCCCGACCGGGTCGTGGAAGGGCGTGTCGGTGTTCGACGACTACGGCCATCACCCGGTCGAGATCATGGCGGTGCTCAAGGCGGCGCGCAGCGCTGTGACCGGCGAGGGCAAGGGCGGGCGCGTGTTCGCGGTCGTCCAGCCGCATCGTTATTCGCGCCTCGCGTCCCTCTTCGAGGAGTTCTGTCAGGCGTTCAACGACGCCGACGGGGTGATCGTCGCCGACGTCTATCCGGCCGGCGAGCAGCCGATCGTCGGGGCGAGCCGCGACGCGTTGGTCGGGGGCTTGCGCGGCCGCGGCCATCGCAACGTGATCCCGCTAGAAAGCCCGGAGCAGATCCCCGAGCTCATCCGCGCCCAGGCCCGCGAAGGCGACTACGTCGTCTTCCTCGGCGCCGGCAACATCACCCAGTGGGCCTACGCGCTGCCGAAGCAGCTCGCCGCGCTCGACTGACCCGCCCCTCACGGATCCCGCCCATGCCGACCGAACTCCTCGCCCGTCTCGAACCGAAGGACTTCCGTGGCGCCCTGCTGCCGGGATTCGCGCTCGGCGACACGACGTGGTTCCGGGTCGGCGGGCCGGCCGATCTCTACTTCCAGCCGGCCGACGCGGACGACCTGTCGCTGATGCTGAAGCGGCTGCCGGCGGAGGTGCCGATCACTCTGGTCGGGCTCGGGTCGAACCTGCTGATTCGCGAGGGCGGCGTGCCGGGGCTGACCATCCGCCTGTCGCAGAAGGGGTTCGGCGGGGCGGTGCCGATCTCCGAGACGCGGCTGAAGGTCGGCGCGGCGATCGCCGACAAGATGGTGGCGCGGGCGGCGCTCGATGCCGGCATCGACGGTTTCGCCTTCTACTTCGGTATTCCCGGCGGCATCGGCGGGGCACTCAGGATGAACGCCGGAGCGAACGGCGGCGAGACGCGGGCGCGCGTCGTCTCGGTCACCGCGATGACGCGGGCCGGCGAGATCGTGACGCTCTCCAACGAGGACATGGGGTATTCCTATCGCCATTCCTCGGTGGGCGACGATCTGATCTTCCTCTCCACGATCATGGAGGGGGTGCCGGGCGACCGCGAGGCGATCAAGGCGCAGATGGACGCCGTCACCGAGCATCGCGAGAGTGCGCAGCCGATCCGCTCCAAGACCGGCGGCTCGACCTTCAAGAATCCGCCGGGTCATTCGGCTTGGCAGTTGGTCGACGCGGCGGGATGTCGCGGCCTGAGGGTCGGCGGTGCCCACGTCTCGGAGATGCACTGCAACTTCCTGATCAACGACGGCGAGGCGACCTCCCACGACATCGAGTTGCTCGGCGAGACCGTCCGGGCCCGGGTGCTCGAGACCTCCGGGATCCGGCTCGACTGGGAGATCAAGCGCTTCGGCCGTTTCGCCGAAGGCCGGGAGATCGCGCCCTTCCTGGGCGCCTGATCGGCGCGGCGCGGCCGGAGCGGGTCGGTTCCGACGATTTCGACGTGGCCGATCGGCGACGGCGTCGCGCAACCGTTCGAAAGTTAACGATTCGCTAACCATACCGCGCAACCTTGGGGCACGTCGACGAGATCGGTCTCGCCGGCGCGCGTGCGACCGGCGCGGGACCGAGGCGGCCCGGGGCGGAGCCGCACGCCGAAGAGGATGTCGAGCATGACGAAACACGTCGCGGTGTTGATGGGCGGTTGGGATTCGGAGCGGCCGGTGAGCCTGTGGTCGGGCGCGGCTTGCGCCGACGCGCTGGAGCGGGTCGGTTACCGGGTCAGCCGCCTCGACGTCGGCAAGGACGTCTGGGCTCGGCTCGAGGAGCTGAAGCCGGACGTCGCCTTCAACGCCCTGCACGGCGCCTGGGGCGAGGGCGGGGCGGTGCAGGGCATCCTGGAGACGCTGCGCATCCCCTACACCCATTCGGGCATCCTCGCCTCGGCGCTGGCGATGAACAAGGCCAAGGCCAAGATGGTGTTCGCCCAGGCCGGCATCCCGCTCGCCCGCGGCGTCGTCACCAACCGATTCGCCGCCGCCAAGGAACACGTCCTGCCGCCACCCTACGTGGTCAAGCCGGTGGCCGAGGGGTCGTCCTTCGGCGTCATCATCGTCGGTGCCGACCGCACCCATCCGCCGCAGGAACTGCTGCGGCCCGACTGGCCTTACGGCGACACCGTGCTGGTGGAAAAGTTCGTCGACGGATTGGAGCTCACCTGCGCCGTGATGGGCAAGCCCGGCGAGGAGAAAGCTCTTGGAATCATAGAGATTTTGCCGGAAGGGCAGGCCTTCTACGACTTCGATGCGAAGTACCGCAAGGGGGGGTCTCGTCACATCCTTCCGGCGCGAATTTTACCAGATATTTACCAAGAGGTCGAAATGCTGGCGGTCAGGGCGCATCGGGCGCTCGGCTGTCGCGGCGTGTCGCGGGCCGACTTCCGATACGACGCCGACGGGACGGGCGAGCTGGTCTGTCTCGAGGTGAACACCCAGCCGGGAATGACGGCGACGTCGTTGGTCCCGGACATGGCAGCCCACTCGGGTCTCTCCTTCGAGACTCTGGTGACTTGGTTGGTGGAGGACGCGAGTTGCGACCGGTGAGCGGACGAGA
>JAAYVT010000193.1 GCA_012517025.1 Phyllobacteriaceae bacterium
CGCTTCGTCACCTCGGTGTGCACCGGTTCGCTCGTCCTCGGCGCCGCTGGGCTCTTGACCGGGAAGCGAGCCACCACCCATTGGAACGCCGTCGACTTCCTGCCGGCGTTCGGAGCGATCCCGACCGAAGGGCGGGTGGTGCGCGACGGCGACGTCGTCACCGCCGGCGGTGTCACCTCGGGGATCGACTTCGGCCTGGCGCTGGTCGCCGAGCTGTTCGGCGAGACGGCGGCGCGCACGGTTCAGCTGGCGCTCGAATACGCCCCGGCGCCGCCCTTCGACGCCGGCACGCCGGCGACCGCCGGTGCCGAGCTCGTCGCCGCCGCCAAGGTGAGCATGGCCGGCTCGCGCGCCGAACGCGAGGCGTTTCTCGCCGCTCGCCGGGCCTGACGCTTCGACGTCGACGAAATGAAAAAGCCGGGCGCGAGCCCGGCCTCCGAACGCAAAAAACCCCGGCGAGGAGGTCCTGCCTCCCATCCGGGGCTTCCTGCGGTTCGCCTCCTTGGTCTTCGTCGCCCGCCAGTACATCCGTGGTCGACCCGATGAAGCGGAGGCTCCATCGAGACCCGCGCCGCTCGTGCTTCGCGGATCTCCATGACGCACATCTAAACCGAAGATCATGAAGAAAGTATGAACGAACGGCGGCATTCGTGTGTCGACGCGCATTTCCTCGTGGCGACATCGCCGCCGCCGCGTGCTAGGACGCGGCCCATGCCGAGCCACGTCTACCGCCTCACCACCACCCGATCACTCGCCACCCGCATCGCCGACGCGTTGGGGGACGGCGACATCGTCTTCGCCTTCGCCGACGCGAGCGGCGCCTTCGACCACGGCGACGGCACCTGGGGCGTCGAGGCGTGGTTCCCCGAGGCACTCGACGAGACCGACCTCGCCGAGGCCCTCGCCGACGTCCTGGAGGCCGACGGCATCGCTTCCCGCGAGGCGGCGCTCGCGACCCTCGCCCACGCCACGCTGAAGCCGCTCGCCGCTTCCGAATGGGCGGCGATCGGCCTCGACGAGCTGCCGCCGATCCGCGCCGGCCGCTTCCGCGTCTTCGGCGAACACAATCTCCCCGACCGCCTGCGCCGCGAGGACGTGCGGATCGAGGCCTCCTCCGCCTTCGGCTCGGGCGACCACGCCTCCACCCAGCTGTCGCTTTCCGGTCTCGACGAGATCCTGAAATTCGCCCGGCCGAGGAACGTCCTCGATCTCGGCACCGGCACCGGCATTCTCGGCCTCGCCTTTTCCCGCCTCGCCCCGAGCGTACCGGTGCTCGCCACCGACATCGCCCCGCACGCGGTGGCGACCGCCGAGCGCAATCGCCGCCTGAACCGCGTCGACCGCGCCTTCCGCGCGCTTCTCGCCGACGGGCTCGGCGACGTCCGTATCCGCACCGCCGCGCCCTTCGATCTGGTGCTCGCCAACATCCTGCCCGATCCGTTGTGCCGAATGGCCGGGCCGCTGGTGCCGTTGATGGCGCCGGGCGCCTTCCTGGTCGTCGCCGGCCTCAGGATCGGCGAGCAGGCACGGCTGGAGAGCGCCTACCGGGCGCGCGGCTTGCGCCTCGTCTCCCGTCGCGCGATCAAGGAATGGGCCTCGCTCACCTTCGAGAAGCCCTGACACCCCGAGGAGTTCCCCCAAGATGCCCGCCGTCCAGGTCCGTCTCGTCGCCGAGGGTCCCGAAGCCGAACGCCTCGAGCGGCTGCTCGGCGCCGCCTTCGAGGACGAGGGCTATCCCGTCACCCGCGAGGAGACGGTGCCCTATTCGGAAATCTGGTCGGTCGACACCCTGGTCTTCGACGCCGACAGCGAGGAGGCGGCCGCCGAGCTCGTCCGCGACGCCCTCGGCACCGACGCCTTCTGCGCGCCCCTCACCACCACCGTCCTCGATCTCGACGCCAATTGGATCGCGATGAGCGAGGAGATCCGCCATCCGGTCGCCGCCGGCCGGTTCTTCGTCCACGGCAGCCACGACCGCCATCGCCGCCCGCCGGCCGGCGTCGCGATCGAGATCGACGCCGCCATGGCCTTCGGCACCGGCCACCACGCAACCACCTGGTGCTGCCTCACCGCCCTCGACCGGTTGCTGAAGGCCCGCCGCTTCGAGCGCCCGCTCGACCTCGGCACCGGCACCGCCGTGCTGGCGATCGCCGTCGCCCGGGTCCAACACGTGCCGGTGATCGCCACCGACATCGACCCCGTCGCCGTCGCCATCGCCGCCCACAACGCCCGGCTCAACGGCGTCGGCGCCGAGGTGCGCTGCATCGTCGCCGACGGCATGAAGGCCCGCCTGCTCGACGAGGAAGCCCCCTTCGATCTGGTGATCGCCAACATCCTCGCCCGGCCGCTGACCAAGCTCGCCTTCCCGGTGGCGTCGCGATTGGCCCGCCGCTCGGTCGTCGTGCTCTCCGGCTTGCGCACGGTGGAACGGCAGTTGGTGCTCGCGGCCTGGCGTGCCCAAGGATTGCGGTTCGCCTTCGAGATCGAACGCGACGGCTGGCTCGCTCTGGTGCTCGAGACCGGCGATCGCTGATCCACGCCCCACAACCGTATTTCACCGGCCGTCGAGGCGTGATTCCGCCTCGTGACGCCGAGTTTCCGATCGAATTTTCCCGTACGGGACGCTCCGATCGTTGAATTCGACGATTTCCGCCGGTTCGTCGAACGCCGGCATCGTCGAGCCGGCGACAATCCGTTCACCATACCAGTTTCGACCTTTCGGTCGAATTGTATGAACTCTAGATTCTCTTCGAATTCGAATAATTATTGAATTTACGCCGACGGCAGGTGATCGCATACGATTTACCCATGTAAGGATCAAAGTCGTGTGTAGTCGTAGAAACAATTATTGACCTTCCGAGGACCTCACACCTACATTGGACTCGTAAAATCGGAGGCCGAAAGTGCGATGCCGGACCCCGAGCGGATGGACGAGACGGGAGGGACGACATGCCCCGCATGAAGATCGCCAACGGTACTTGGATCCTCGTCGGTGACGGTCGCAGAGCCATGGTCCTGCGCAACGACGGCTTGGCGGAAATGCCCAATCTGCGCTGCATCTCCGCGCGCGAGACGGAAAATCCCGCCACGCGCGAACAAGGCTCGGATGCCCCGGGCCGCGCCTTCGCCTCGGTCGGCTCCATGCGCTCGACCGTCGAGACCACCGACTGGCACGATCAGGAGGAGCGCCGCTTCGCCGCCACCGTGGCCGCCGATCTCAACGTCGCCGCGCGCGAGGGGCGCTATCAGCACCTGATCGTCGTGGCGCCGCCGCGCATCCTGGCCGAGTTGCGTCAGGACCTTTCCGGCGAGGCCCGTGCCTGCGTATGCGCCGAGATCGACAAGGATCTGACCCGGCACACCATCGCCGACATCGAGACGATTCTGCTCGCGGCCGGCTGAGCGAGGACGCGGGCGCCCACCGCGACACCCCCCCGATCGCGGCGCCGAGCGCCGACGACGTCCCCGAGAAGGGCCGGCCGCTCCACGGCCGGCCCGAACCGTCTCGAAACGGCGACGAATCACGGATAGCTCTGGGTCGACCCCGTTCGGGGATCCTCCCGGAGCATGATTCATGTCCGTCACTCGCCGTCTCGTTCTGCTCGCCTGCCTGCTCGCCCCGGCCGTCGCCGTCGCCGAGGAAGCACCTCTTCCTTACGTCACGCCGAAGCAGGTCGATCTCACCCGCCTGCTGCCGCCGCCGCCGGCCGTCGGCAGCCCCGCCGAGCTCACCGATCGCGCCGCCGCGGTCGCCGCGCAGAAGCGCGCCTCGCCGGAGCGCGTCGCGCTGGCCGTCCACGACACCGACGAGACCGTGTACGCGATCTTCGGCTCGGTGATGGGCGAGCGCTTCGAGGCGACGAAGCTGCCGCTGACCGATCGCCTGTTCGCCCGTCTCGGCGCCGGCGAGGACGACACCGTCGATCCGGCCAAGCCGTTCTTCGGCCGGGTCCGGCCCTGGCTCGCCATGCCCGACGAGATCAAGCCGCTGGTGAAGTCGAGCAAGAGCGGCTCCTGGCCGTCCGGCCACACCACTCGCGCCACCCTCGAGGGCATCGTTCTGGCCGCCATGATGCCGGAGAAGAAGACCGAGATCTGGGCCCGCGTCGGCGAATACGCCGAGAGCCGGGTCGTCGGCGGCATGCACTTCCCGCAGGATGTCGAGGCCGGCCGGCTCGCCGGCACCGCGATGGCCACCGCCGCCTTCCTCGATCCGGCCTTCGTCGCCGACTTCGAGGCGGCCAAAGCGGAACTGCGCGCCGCCTACGGTCTGTGATCGCCGGGCGCGCGGCGGGGAGACATGCGCGGAGAAGCGGTTGCCGGAATTCACGGCGCCGCTACACTCCGCGCATGTTCCAGAGCTTCGACACCCTCGCCGACCCTTCGCTCGGCGCCCCCCGCCTCGCGCGTCTGCGCGAAGATCTCACCCGTGACGGCCTCGACGGCTTCCTGGTGCCGCGCGCCGACGAGTTCCAGGGCGAATACGTGCCGCCCTCGGCCGAGCGCCTGCACTGGCTGACCGGCTTCTCCGGCTCGGCCGGCATCGCCGTGGCGCTGAAGGATCGCGCCGCCATCCTCTCCGACGGCCGCTACACCCTGCAGATCCGCGCCGAAGTCGACACCGCCGCCTTCACCCCCGTCGACGGCGTCGCCACCCCGGTCCACGCTTGGCTCGCCGAAAACGTCGGCGACGGCGCGAAGATCGGCTTCGATCCGTGGCTGCACACCCGCACCCAAGTCCGCCGCCTCGTCGAGGGGCTGGCGAAACGCGGCGCCTCGCTCGTTCCGGTCGCCGAGAACCTCGTCGATCGCATCTGGATCGATCGCCCGGCGCCGCCCGCCGGCCTGCTCTCGGTGCAGCCGCTCGCCTTCGCCGGCGAGGAGGCGAGCGCCAAGATCGCCCGTGTCGCGGCGGATCTCGCCGCCGACGCGGTGCTCCTCACCCAGCCCGATTCGATCGCCTGGATCTTCAACGTGCGCGGCCGCGACGTCGCCCACAATCCGGTGCCGCTCGCCTTCGCGGTCGTGCCGAAGACCGGCCGCCCCACCCTCTTCGTCGATCCGGCGAAGCTCGACGACGCCGTCCGCGCCCATCTCGCCGCCGTCGCCGACGTCGCGCCGCGCGACGATCTGCTTCCCGCCCTCGACCGGCTCGGCGCGGCCAAGGCCGCCGTCGCCCTCGATCCCGCCTGGACGCCGGAGATCCTGGTGCGCCGCCTGGAGACCGCCGGCGCGAGCGTGGTGGAGGCCGAGGATCCGATCATCCGGCCGAAGGCCCGCAAGAACGCCGCCGAGATCGCCGGCACCCGCGCCGCCCACGTCCGCGACGGCGTCGCCATGGCGACCTTCCTCGCCTGGTTCGACGCCGAGGGCCACGCCACCGACGAGATCACCTGCTGCGAGAAGCTCGAGGCCTGCCGCGCCGCCACCGGCGAACTGGTCGACCTCTCCTTCGGCACCATCTCCGGCGCCGGCCCGAACGGTGCCATCGTCCACTATCACGCGACGCGGGCGACCAACCGGCCGATCGATCGCGACAGCCTGTTCCTGCTCGATTCCGGCGCCCAGTATCGCGACGGCACCACCGACGTCACCCGCACCCTCGCCGTCGGCACGCCCACCACCGAGATGCGGCGCTGCTTCACCCTGGTGCTGAAGGGCCACCTCGCCCTCGCCGCAGCCCGCTTCCCCGCCGGCACCACCGGCGCGGCGCTGGACACCCTCGCCCGCATCGCCCTGTGGAAGGCCGGTTACGACTACGACCACGGCACCGGCCACGGCGTCGGCTCGTTCCTGTCGGTGCACGAGGGTCCGCAGCGCATCGCCAAGACCGGCACAGTGGCGCTGGAACCGGGGATGATCGTCTCCAACGAGCCCGGCTACTACCGCACCGGCGCCTTCGGCATCCGCATCGAAAATCTGGTGTTGGTCACCCCGGCCGCCGAGATCGACGCCGGCGAGCGGCCGATGCTCGGCTTCGAGGACCTGACCCTGGTGCCGATCGACACCCGCCTCGTCGACGTTTCGATGCTCGACCGCGCCGAGATCGTCCGGCTCGACGCCTACCACGCCCGCGTCCGCGCCGAGATCGGTCCGCGTCTCGGCGACGACGCCACCCGCCGCTGGCTGGAGCGGGCGACCGCCCCGCTCACCCCCTCCCCCGCATCGTGAGGCCCGCTCGGGCCGCTTCCGAGGACCGTCGATGAGCGACTATCTCCTGCACTGCTTCGGCGAGAGCGGCAATTCCTACAAGGCGGCCTTGATGCTGGAGCTCTCCGGCTGCGATTGGACGCCGCGCTGGGTGCCGTTCTTCGAGGGCACCACCCGCACCGCCGAATGGCGGCAGGCGGTCAACGTCATGGGCGAGGCGCCGGTGCTCGTCCACGGCCAGCGCGTGCTGTCGCAATCCGGCGTGATCCTCGACTATCTCACCGAGACGACGGGAAAGTTCGGCGGCGCCGACGCCGACGAGAAGCGCGAGATCTGGCGCTGGATCCTCTTCGACAATCACAAGTTCACCAGCTATTTCGCCACCCTGCGCTTCATGCTGGCGATGAAGAACATGCCGGAGAGCCCGGTCACCGCGTTCCTGCGCGGCCGGGTGATCGACGCCTACAAGGTGGTGGAAAAGCAGCTGTCGGTGACCGACTGGCTGGTCGGCGACCGCCCTACCGTCGCCGACTTCTCGCTCGCCGGCTACGTCTTCTACGACGAGGACGTCGGGTTCGACCGCTGGGCGATGTTCCCGGCGATCGACACGTGGCGCCACCGCTTGATGGCGCTGCCCGGCTGGAAGGGGCCGTGGGAGCTGATGCCGACCGGACCCGCCGCCTGATTCACGCCTCCGGCAACGGACGCGGTCGGCGGTCCTCGCCGATCGCCACGAAGGTGAACACCGCCTGCGTCACCTTCACCATCTCGTCGCTCTCGCGCGGCCGCCGCCACGCCTCGATGAGGATCCGCATCGAGGTCCGCCCCGCCCCGACGATGGTGCCGTAGAAGCTGACCTCGTCGCCGACCAGCACCGGCTTCAAGAAGTTCATCCCCTCCACCGCGATGGTGGCGGCGCGGCCGCGCGCCCGGCGCGTCGCCACGTTGCCGGCGGCGAGGTCCATGTGCGCCATCAGCCAGCCGCCGAAGATGTCGCCGGCCGGATTGGTGTCGCCCGGCATGGCGATGGTGCGGATGACCGGCGGGACGTCGGGGGGATTGTCGAGCATCGCAGACTCCGGGGCGGTCGTCGTTCGTCACGGCGACGGACCCCGCGTCGCTCGTCACCTCATGCTGTGTTGCAGCATACCCCTCTCGCGCTCGCGGTCAATCCCCGACCCACCGCAGATGCGCGTCGGTACGGCCGCCGAAGGCGCCGACGCCGATCGACAGATAGGCCTTGACGTGGATGGTGGCGGTGGCGCCGGGCACACCCTTGGGCAGGACCAGCGTGCCTTTCGCATTGCCGGTGGCGCCGATCGCCACCGGACCGGTGCCGGCCGCGTCGTCGGCGTTGTCGACGGCGACGGCGCCGCTGCACGTGGCCCCGGCGGCCTTCGACGCATCGTTGCCGCCGACCTGGACGATGCCGGACGTCGCGTAGCCCGGCGCCCCACCCGTCATCGGCGCGCCGTCGATACGGAAGCTCACCGAGCAGGTGCCGAGGAAGACCTTGTGATCGGGATCGTCGGCGGTGAAGAACACCTCGACGGTTCCGATCGCCGTCTCGGTCGCCTGGAAGCCACCGGAGATTCGTTTCTCGTAGATCCGACCCGGCATCTTGCCGACGGCCGCCAATTCGGCCTGGGTCGGGTCGTAGGTGATGCCGTCGGAAACCCAGTGACCACCGGCGACCGCCGCCGCCGGCGCCGCGAGAACCACGGCCGTCGCCCACGCGAGCAGCCTCGCGCCACGACACGCCACGATACGACCACTGGTTCGACGAGATTCGACGGGTCGACCCATGACACCCTCCCGAATCATCGGACGACGCGTCTTCGTCCCCTCGAGACGAGCCGCCGCCCGCGAACGAAAGCATGGCACGATCGTGCCGTCCCCGCCTCGAGCCGGATCACGCCGATCGGCGACATTTGGCCTCACGACGAGCCTCCAGGGACGGCGCGGAGGGTCGGTGCGCGGCGTCGGCGCGTCTCCGATGGGAGGGCGCGACGGATCACGGCGAGCCCCCCGTCGCACGCAGAGAATCGCGCCTCCGTCTCGGCACGATGGTCAGGATCCTTCCGACAAAGGTTTGAGAAGCCTGCCCATTCCGCGAAGGACGAAAACTCTCCCGCTCCCTCGGTCGACCCCGTATGGCGTTCCGCGCGCCGACGGGCTAGGGATGGAACCTGCCTCAGGCAGGGAGTTCGTCATGGCCGTTTCGATCGTTCCGACCCAGCCCATCGCCGGTCAGAAGCCGGGCACCTCGGGCCTGCGCAAGAAGACCCGCGTGTTCATGGAACCGGGGTACCTCGAGAACTACGTCCAGGCGATCATCGAGGGCGTCGGCGGGGTGAAGGACCGCGAGATCGTGGTCGGCGGCGACGGCCGTTATTTCAACGACGCGGCGATCGCGATCATCCTGCGCATGATCGCCGCCAACGGCGCCACCAAGGCGATCGTCGGCCGCGCCGGCATCCTGTCGACCCCGGCCGCCTCCAATCTGATTCGCAAGCGCGCCGCCTACGGCGGCTTCGTCCTCTCCGCCTCGCACAATCCCGGCGGTCCGGACGAGGACTTCGGCTTGAAGTTCAACGTCGCCAACGGCGGTCCGGCGCCCGAGCCGGTCACCGACGCGATCTTCGAGGCGACGAAGACGATCTCCGAATTTCGCATCGTCGAGGAGGCCGCCCCGCCGATCGACGTGGTCGGCACCTTCGACCTCGCCGGCATGACGGTGGAGATCGTCGACCCGGTCGCCGACTACGTCGAAATGATGCGCGGTCTGGTCGATTTCGAGCGCATCCGCGCCCTCTTCGCCTCCGGCTTCACCCTGCGTTTCGACGCCATGAGCGCCGTCACCGGCCCCTACGCCACCGCGATCCTGGAAGGCGAGCTCGGCGCGCCGAAGGGAACGGTGGTCAACGGCACGCCGCTGCCCGACTTCGGTCATCACCACCCCGATCCGAACCCGGTGCACGCCAAGGAGCTGTTCGACGTCATGTTCGGCCCGGACGCCCCCGACATGGGCGCGGCGTCGGACGGCGACGGCGACCGCAACATCGTGCTCGGCCGCGGCATCTCGGTCGCGCCCTCCGACAGTCTGGCGCTGCTCGCCGCCAATCTGCATCTCGCCAAGGGCTACACGTCTGGGGTGAAGGGCGTCGCCCGTTCGATGCCGACCTCGCGCGCCGCCGACCGCGTCGCCGCGAAACTCGGCGTCGGCATGTACGAGACGCCCACGGGGTGGAAGTTCTTCGGCAATCTGCTCGATGCCGGCATGGCCACGATCTGCGGCGAGGAGAGCGCCGGCACCGGCTCCGACCACGTCCGCGAGAAGGACGGCCTGTGGGCGATCCTGATCTGGCTCGACGTCGTCGCCACCCGGCGGATGTCGATCGCCGAGATCGTCGCCGACCATTGGAAGACCTACGGCCGCGACTACTATTCGCGCCACGACTACGAGGCGCTGCCGACCGAGATCGCCGACGCGATGTTGGCCGATCTGCGTGGCGGCTTGACCGATCTGCCGGGCAAGGTCTTCGCCGGCATGCGGGTCGCCACCGCCGACGACTTCTCCTACACCGACCCGACCGACGGCTCGGTGTCGTCGAAGCAGGGCGTGCGCATCGGCTTCGAGGACGGCTCGCGCGCCGTCTTCCGCCTGTCCGGCACCGGCACCCAGGGCGCCACGTTGCGCCTCTACGTCGAGTGCTTCGAGCCCGATCCGGCCCGACACGACCTCGATCCGCAGATGGTGCTCGCCGGCGTGCTGGAGGCCGCCGACGTCATCGCCGGGATCGAGAAGCGCACCGGCCGCGAACGCCCGGACGTGATCACCTGATCACGCCCGGTTCGCCTCACCAGCGGGCCGGCAGACCGAAGATGCCGCGGCGGCCGTCGCCGCGCGCTTCTTCGCGATCGGACAGCTCGATGTCGATGCGCGCCGAGGCTTCCGACATGCGTTCGTTGCCGAAATCGGCATCGTCGTCACGGCCGGCGAAGAGGTTTTCGACGAATTTCACGAGACGGGTCATGGAGGGTCTCCTTCGTTGAGATGAGAGGCCCCCGGCTCGACGTTCTTCCCTTGTCGCAGCGGCGCCCGTTCGCGAGCGCCGGTTTTTCGTTGCGATCACCGTCGCGGCGAACTGTGGCCACAGCGCGGCGATATGGACAACTCATGTCCGTTATGCAATTTCGTGCGAGATGATGCCCGTCACCCCTCGCCGACCAGCGCCAGCCATTCGTCCTCGCTGAGGACCTGAACGCCGAGCGCCTGCGCCTTGGCGAGTTTCGACCCCGCTCCCGGCCCCGCCACCACGATGTGGGTCTTGGCCGAAACCGAGCCGGCGACCTTGGCGCCGAGCCGTTCGGCTTGCGCCTTGGCCTCGTCGCGCGTCATCTTCTCGAGGCTGCCGGTGAACACCACCGTCTTGCCGGCGATCGCGGTGTCGGCTTTCGGCTTCTCGGCGTCGAGAATGGTGAGATGGGCGACCAGCTTCTCCACGATCGCCCGATTGTGTGGCTCGCGGAAATAGGCGGCGATGCTGTCGATCACCGTCTCGCCGATCTGATCGATCGCGTCCATCTCCTCGCGCGCGACGCCGTCGCCGGCGACGATCTTCTCGGCCGCGTCGTGGAACGCGCTCCACGAACCGTAGGCGCGCGCCAGCTGCTTCGCCGTGGTCTCGCCGACGTTGCGGATGCCGAGCGCGAACACGAACCGTTCGAGCGACACCGTCCGCCGCGCCTCGATCGCCGAAAACAGCTTGGCGACCGACACCGCCCCGAAGCCTTCCTTGTTCTCGAGCTTCTTCAGCGGGTTTTCGGCGTTGCGCGCGGCGAGCGTGAAGATGTCGGACGGCTCGCGGATCGGCAGATCCGGATCGTGGAAGAAGAATTCGATCTGCTTCTCGCCGAGCCCTTCGATGTCGAAGGCGCGGCGCGACACGAAGTGCCGCAAATGCTCCTGACGCTGGAACGGACAGGCGAATTCGCCGGTGCAGCGGCGGATTTTGCCCTCCTCGCCGGCCGCCGTCTCCTCGCGCACCAGCGGCGTGGCGAGGTCGCACAGGCAGACGTGCGGGAACTCGAACGGCGAGCGGCCGTCGTGGGCGTCGTCCTTCACCACCTCGACGATCTGCGGAATGACGTCGCCGGCGCGCTGCACGATCACCGTGTCGCCGATGCGGGCATCGAGCCGTTCGATCTCGTCGGCGTTGTGCAGCGTCGCGTTGGTGACGACGACGCCGCCGACGGTGACCGGGGTCAGCCGCGCCACCGGCGTGTGCGCCCCGGTCCGGCCGACCTGCACGTCGATGCCCTCGAGCACCGTCCGCGCCTTCTCCGCCGGGAACTTGTGGGCGATCGCCCAACGGGGCGAACGCGACACGAAGCCGAGACGGGTCTGCAGATCGATCCGATCGACCTTGTAGACGACGCCGTCGATGTCGTAGCCGAGCCCCGCCCGATCCGCCTCGAGCCCGCGATAGACCGCCAGCAGTTCCTCCGCAGAGGAACACCGCACCATCCGCGGATTGACCGAAAAGCCCCAGCGCCCGAACGCCTGGACGCGGTCGAACTGGGTCTCGACCGCCCAATCGGCCGAGATCTCGCCCCAGGCATAGGCGAAGAACTTCAGCGGCCGCGACGCGGTGATCTTGGGATCGAGCTGGCGCAGCGACCCCGCCGCCGCGTTGCGCGGATTGGCGAAGACCTTGCCGCCGAAGGCCTCCGCCTTGGCGTTCAGCGCCGCGAAGTCGGCGTGGCTCATGTAGACCTCGCCGCGCACCTCCAGCACCGCCGGCACGTCGCCGGGCAACTGCTGCGGCACGTCGGCGATGGTCAGCACGTTGGCGGTGACGTTCTCGCCCTCCGCCCCGTCGCCGCGCGTCGCCGCCGAGACCAGTCGGCCGCCCTCGTAGCGGATCGACAGCGACAGGCCGTCGATCTTCGGCTCGGCGGTGAAGGTGACCGGTTGGCCGTGGGTGGCGAGGAACTTGTGGACGCGGCCGACGAAGTCGACGACGTCCTCCTCGGAGAAGGCGTTGTCGAGGGAGAGCATCGGCACCACGTGCCGGATCTTCTCGAACTTCTCCGACGGCCCGGCGCCGACCTTGCGGGTCGGGCTGTCCGGCCGCACCAGCTCGGGAAACTGCGCCTCGAGCGCGATCAGGCGCAACCGCAGCCGATCGTAGTCGGCGTCGCTGAGGCTCGGCGCGTCGTCCTGGTAATAGAGCCGATCGGCCTCGCGAATGGCCTCGGAGAGCCGCGCGATCTCGGCCGAAGCCTCGAGCGGGGACAGGGTGTCGACGGGCGTGTCGGCGGACGACGTCATGCGATGTTCTCCGAGGCTCGCGCACGGCGCCACCGCGCGACTCCGGGCTCGCCCCCGATATAACCGGCCCCTCGCCCGCCCGCCACGCCCGAGCGCACGCGCCTCACTTGGCCAACAGGCTCTCCGCGGCGCGGCGCGCCTCGTCGGTGATGGTCTCGCCGGAGAGCATGCGCGCGATCTCCTCGCGCCGCGCCGCCGCGTCGAGTTCGATCACCCGCGTCGCCACCCGGTCCTCGCCGGTCGCCACCGGCTCCTTGGTGATCAGGAAATGCGTGTCCGCCCGCGCCGCCACCTGGGGGGCATGCGTCACGCTCATCACCTGAACGTTCTCGGCGAGCCGCGCCAGCCGCTGGCCGATGGCGCCTGCGACCGCGCCGCCGACCCCGGTGTCGATCTCGTCGAAGATCAGCGTCGGCGCCGAGCCCTTGTCGGCGAGGCTGACCTTCAGCGCCAGCAGGAAGCGCGACAACTCGCCGCCAGAGGCGACCTTCATCATCGGCCCCGGCCGGGTGCCCGGATTGGTCTGGACGTGGAACTCGATCCGGTCGATCCCCTCCGCCCCCGGCGGATCCTGCGTGCGGTCGACCAGGAACCGCGCCCGCTCGAGCTTCAGCGCCGGCAACTCGGCCGCCACCGCCCCCTCGAGCCCGCGCGCCGCCGTCTCGCGTACCGCCGAGAGCGCCGCCGCCGCCGCGCCGTAGGTCGCCTCGGAGGTCGCGACCGCCGCCTCCAACGCGGCGAGCTTCTCCTCGCCGTGGTCGAGGTCGGCGAGATCGGCCGCCATCTTCACCCGCAGCGGCGCCAGCGCGTCGACCGCGCAGGAATGTTTGCGCGCCGCCGCACGCAGCGCGAACAGCCGCTCCTCGGTGCGCTCCAGTTCGCGCGGATCGAAGTCCGCCGCCCGCAGCATCGCCTCCAGCGCGCCCCGCGCCGCCTCCAGCTGATCGAGCGCCGCCCCCATCGGGTCGAGCGCGTCGCGCGTCAGCTCCGGCAGCGCGCCGGCCTTGCGCTCCAGCGTCCGCATCAGCCCGACGATCACCGGGATCGGCGAATGCGGCCCCTCGAAGGTCTCGACCGCTTCGGTGAGATCGCCGGCGACCTTCTCCGCCTGCATCATCCGGTGCCGCTTGGTGGCGAGCTCGGTCTCCTCGCCCGCCTCCGGCTTCAGCTGGTCGAGCTCCTCGAGGCTGGCGCGCAGATAGTCGGCCTCCCGCCGCGCCGCCTCGATCCGGGCGCGATGGCCGTCGCGCTCGCGGATCGCCTTGCGCCACGCGCTCCACGCCGCCCCGACCGCCGCCACCCGATCCTCGAGCCCGCCGAAGGCGTCGAGCAGCCGGCGATGCTCGCGCTCGTCCACCAGCGCCCGGTCGTCGTGCTGGCCGTGGATCTCCACCAACAGGTCGCCGACCTCGCGCAACAGGCTCGCCGACACCGGCGCGTCGTTGAGGAAGGCGCGCGTCCGCCCGTCGGCGCTCTGCACCCGCCGCACGATCAGATCGCCGGACGCGTCGATGTCGTTGTCGGAGAGCCGCCGTCGCGCCGGATGATCGGCGGCGAGATCGAACACCGCCGTGATCTGCCCCTGCGCCGCGCCGTGGCGGACGAGGCCGGCGTCGCCGCGCCCACCGAGCGCCAGCGCCAGACTGTCGAGCAGGATGGACTTGCCCGCGCCGGTCTCGCCGGTCAGCACCGTGAGTCCACGCGTGAAGTCGATCTCGAGCCGCTCGATCAGCACGATGTCACGGATCGACAGGGCGGCGAGCATGGAGGGTCCGTGATTCTCCGAGGAAACCGTCCGGACGATAGCCGCGCCGTGAACGAATCGGAACCCCTTCGTTCACGCCCGGCCTCGCGCCGTCGACCCGGCGCCGGGATCAGAAGATCTTGACGTTGGTGAGCGACTTGGAGATCCAGCTCGACGAATCCTCGCTCGGCTCGTAGCCGCCCTTCTGCAGGAGGTCGTAGCTGTCCTTGTACCACTGGCTGTCGGGGAAGTTGTGCCCGAGCACCGCCGCCGCGGTCTTCGCCTCGTTGACCACGCCCATGGCGTAGTAACACTCGACCAGACGCGCCAGCGCCTCTTCGACGTGGCGGGTGGTCTGATACTGGCTCACCACCACCTTGAAGCGGTTGATCGCCGCCAGATACTGATGCTTGCGCAGATAGAAGCGGCCGATGTCCATCTCTTTGCCGGCGAGCTGGTCGCGCACGCTGAGGACCTTCTTGCGTCCGTCCTCGGCATAGGGCGAGGTCGGATACTTCTCGATCAGCACGCCGTAGGCGGCGAGCGCGCTCGCCGTGCGCGCCTGATCGCGGCTGACGTCCGGGATCTGGGCGTAATAGCTCTCGGCGATCAGATACTGGGCATAGGCCGCGTCGGGGCTCGACGGATAGAGCGTGACGAAGCGCTGACCGGACTGGATCGCGTCGGTGTAGGCGCCGCGCTGGAACTGCACGTAGGTCTGCATCAGCACGGCGTTCTTCGACAGCTGCGAATAGGGATGCAGCCGATCGACGTCGTCGAACTTCTTCACCGCGTCGGCGCGCTTGCCCGCCTCGAGCGCCACCAGGCCCTCGTTGTAGAGCTTGTCGGCCGGTTCGGTGTTGTCGGTGAGATCGTCCTTGTGGGCGCAGGCCGCCAGGAACAGCACGAGGGCGAGGGCCGTCCCCACCCGCCCGAACGAACCGAGACGCCGAGCCGCCGCGACGGGGTTCGTCGAAGTTCCCATGCCCATCTGATCGCCATCCCCTGCTCGCGAGGCCACCGCCTCGCCTGTCCGATCCCGCGTCGGGCGATCCCCGACCCGTGGCCTCACGACCTTCTAACGCGTCGGTCGCCCGCCGTCATCTTCGTGGGAAGGCAATGGTTCGATTTTGTGGCGAAGCGACGGCGCGACGTCGCGCCGCGCGTCGCCTCAGGCCACTTCGGCGCGGAATGCCGGCGCCACCATCGCGGTGCCGAGCTCGGCCGCCGGGGTCGCCGGACGGCTCGCAGCCTCGACCAGCGCCCAGGCGGTCGGATCGGCGAAGAGCGCCTTGAGGGTCAGGAAGTTGAGCTTGTGACCGCCCTTGTAGGAGCGATAGAGCCCCTGGAACGGCGCCCCCGACAGGGCCAGATCGCCGATCGCGTCGAGCAGCTTGTGCCGCACGAACTCGTCGACCCAGCGCAGGCCCTCGGGGTTGAGGATGCGGTCGTCCTTGATCGCCACCGAATTCTCGAGGCTGGAGCCGCGGCACAGGCCCATCGGCAACAGCTTCTCGAGATCCGAGACGAAACCGAAGGTGCGGGCACGCGAGATCTGCCGGCGGAACACGTCCGGGGTCAGGTCGACGCCGATCGACTGACGGCCGATCACCGGATTGGCGAAGTCGATGGTGACCTCGTAGCGGGAACCCTCGTAGGGCCGCAGCTCCGCCCAGGCCGAGCCGTTCTCGACCCGGATCGGCTTCAGGATCTTGATCATCCGCCGCCGCGCCGCCTGCCGCACCAGGCCGACCTGATCGATCGCCTCGACGAAGGCTTCCGACGAGCCGTCCATCACCGGCACTTCGCCGCCGTCGACTTCCACCACCACGTTGTCGATGCCGAGGCCGCGCAGCGCCGCCATCAGATGCTCGATCGTCGCCACCGAGGCGCCGCGCGGATCGCCGACCATGGTGCACAGATCGGTCGCCCCGACGTTCTTCCATTCCGCCGAGATCTCGGCGTCCCGCCCGTCCGAAAGGCCGGTGCGCAGGAAGGTGATGCCGCTGTCGGGATCGGCGGGATGCAGAGCGAGGGTAACGCGTTCGCCACTGTGGACCCCGATCCCGTCGACCCGTACGGTGTCGCCGATCGTGGTCTGAAAGTTCGTCGCGTTGCGGGCCATCGAGTCCATCCGTCTTGTGCCGCGCCGTCTCGGTCGGGCGAGGCCGTGTCCGTCCGGGGCCGAGACCGCGGCGATCGCCCCGGTACTCCGAAAGTGGGAGACTCTCTCGCCTCCGACCCCTCTCGATCGCAAACTACGCTCGCTGCAGGACGAAGCGAAATCACGCTTCATTACATTTTGTTACCATCTTTCGAATTCGAAAAACTGTTAATAATCAATTAATTATGGAGTGATTCTGACAAAACGGAACGGGGTCCGCCACATCCGTGACGGACCCCGTTCGTCGTCTTTGAGCGCGACTGCGGTCAGTTCGACTGACGCCGCAGGAATGCCGGGATCTCGAGGTTGTCCTCGTCGGCGACCCGCGACACCGCCGCCGGGCGGCCGTGCGGATCGAGCTGACCGGCGGCCGCGCGATGCATCGGCTCGGCCTGACGCGGCGCCACCGGGCGCTTGGCGAACTCGTCGTGACCGGCCGGACGATAGGCACCCTCACGGGCGGGAGCGGGCTCGCGGAAGCTCGGCTCGCGCGCCATCGGCGCCTCGTCGGCCTCGTCGCGACGGCCGCCGAGGCCGTGGGCGAGACGCTTCAGCAAGCTGCGGGCACGGCTCTCGTCGACGTGCTCCTCGGCCTGCGCCATCTGGCGCTGAGCGATCGGCGGGAATTCGTCGATGCGCGGCACGCGGGTCTGGGCGACCGGACGTTCGGCGGTCGGCGGCACGTAGGGGGTGCGGTCGATCTGCGGCTCGCGCGGCGCCATCGGCTGCTCGATTTCCTGGATCGGGTCCTTGTGCACGTACTTCGGCTGGGCCGGCTCGTAGCGCTGGATGGTGACGGCCGGATCGGCCACCGTCTGGGTGATCGGCGCGGGGGCCTCGACCACCGGACGCGGCGCCGGCTTGGCCTCGATCTCGAGCTCGAGCCGGGCGGCGAGCGTGTCGCGCACCAGATCCTCGGAGCGCGCCGGCGCCGGGGCGACCGGAGCGGGATGCTGGATCGCGGCGGCGGGGATCGGC
>JAAYVT010000194.1 GCA_012517025.1 Phyllobacteriaceae bacterium
CCCGGACCTCCGCCTCCAGGGCGGCGAGGGTGTCGTCGAGACCGGGTTCGCTCATCACTCCTCCCCGTCGACTTCGTCGTGGCGCGGCGCGGCGCCACGCTCGCGCCGGCGGAAGTCCTCCGGCCACTCGAACCGGCCGGCCCACAGGCCGCGCCGATTGCGTCGCGCCTCCACCTCCTCCGCCTCGTAGTCGCCGTAGGCGACCGCCCAGCCGTCACGCACCATCGCGGCGTTGAGCTCGACCGTGCCGGCCCGGCATCGGGCGAGGCCGCGCCCGTATTTGTCGCGCTTCTCCCAGACGCAGTCGAGCCGTCGCGAGGCGATCAACTCCGCGAGATGCGTCCTCGCGGTCTCTCCGCAGGCGAAGCCGCGATCGTCGCGCCGACAGGTCTGGGCGAGCTCCGGCGCGTCGATGCCGAGGAGCCGCAGCCGCGTGCCCTCGATGGTCACGCTGTCGCCGTCGGAGACGTGGGCGGCGCCGTGGCGTTCGCCGTGCGCCGCCACCGGCGTCGAGCGCCGGGCATGGGTGAAATCGCGCCACGCCCGCTCGCCGACCGCCAGCGTCGCCAAGCCGATCGCCACCCCGACCCAGCGGCCGGCGGTCGAGACGCGACGAGGTCCACGAAGAAATGCCACCGCCCACTCTCCCGGGCGTTAACCCTGATTCTGAGCCCTTCGTTAAGCATTCCTCCGTAGCGTCGAGAGACGCGGAAACGCAATCTCGGGATCGGGCAGAGGGACGCGACGTGGGGGCGGAAACGCCACAGCGGATCACCGACGGCAAGACGGCCGGCAACGCCGCGCGCTCCGAGCGCCGGCGATCGCTCGGCCGTACCGTCCGCGACGTGCGCGAGCAGCTCGAATCCGGATCGACCGTGAAGCCCGCCTTCGACTGGGAGCTGATGGTCGCGCACGCCCGGTTGAGGAGCTCTGCCTCGCCCTGGCTCGGCCTGTTGATCGGCGCCCTGGCGGTGCTCGGATTCCTGTGGAGCGACCGCGTCCTGCTCTCCGCCTGGGTGGTGATGGTGTTGATCTCCCACACCACCGCCCTGGTCTTCGCCGGTCGCTTCCTCGCCCTCGATCGTCGCGACGTCGAGCTCAAGACGTGGCGCGATCGCTTCGCCGTGCTCGACGGCGCCTTCGGACTGATCCTCGGCTTCCTGTTCATCCTGCCCGGCGACGCCGGCCTCGTCACCGACGTCTTCCAGTTCTCCTCGATGATGATCCTGGTGGCGGTGTGCGCGGTGCTCGCCGCCAACGTGCCGGCGGCGATGTTCGCCGCCACCATGCCGATCACCGTGATCACGGTGTTCGGCTACGTCGCCCGCCCCGACGCGGTGCTGGTGCCGACGCCGAGCCCGCCGATCATGTTCGCCCTGATGGCGATCGTGACGCAGACCTTCTTCATCGTCCTCGGCTATCGCCTGTTCCACGCCTCGCTCGCCGAGATCGAGGCGCGCGCCGAGAAGGACGCGCTGATCGTCGAGCTGGAATACGCCAACGCCCTCTCCGACGAGAGCCGGCGCAAAGCGGAGGAGGCGAACTTCGCCAAGAGCCGCTTCCTCGCCACCATGAGCCACGAATTGCGCACGCCGTTGAACGCCATCCTCGGCTTCTCGGAGGTGATGCGCGACGAGATCATGGGGCCGCTCGAGAACCAGACCTACAAGGGCTACATCGTCGACATCCACGATTCCGGCCGGCACCTGCTCGAGCTGATCAACGAGATCCTCGACATCAGCCGCATCGAGGCCGGCCGCTACACCCTCAACGAGGAATCGGTGACGCTGCCCTACATCGTCGAGGACTGCGTCCACATGATCGGGCTGCGCGCCCGCTCGAAGGGCCTCGTCGTCGTCGAGCAATACGAGGACGGGCTGCCGAAGATCTGGGCCGACGAGCGCGCCATGCGCCAGATCGTCCTCAATCTGCTCTCCAACGCCATGAAGTTCACGCCGACCGGCGGCACCGTCACCGTCAAGGTCGGTTGGACCGCCGGCGGCGGTCAATACGTGGCGGTGAAGGACACCGGTCCGGGCATCCCCGAGGAGGAGATCCCGATCGTGCTGTCGCGCTTCGGTCAGGGCTCGATCGCCATCAAGTCGGCCGAGCAGGGCACCGGCCTCGGCCTCAACATCGTCCAGGCGTTGATCGGCATGCACGGCGGCAGCTTCGATCTGAAGTCGAAGCTGCGCGAGGGCACCGAGGTGACGGTGACCATCCCGCAGTCGCGCGTGCTCGAGGTGATGCCGCGCATCGAGGAGCGCCCGCGCCGGGCTGTCGGCGCGGGACGCTGATCGCTCAGTCCTTGTTGGAGACGCCGGCTTCCGCGAAGGTCGCCATGCCGGCGTGGGTCGCCGCAGCCGCCCGTACGATCGAGGCGGCGATCGCCGCGCCGGTGCCCTCGCCGAGCCGCATGCCGAGGTCGAGCAGCGCCGTCTTGCCCATGGTGGCGAGCGCCTTGCGATGCGCCGGCTCGGCCGAGACGTGGGCGAACAGGCAATGGTCGATCGCCTTCGGGTTCAGCGCGAAGACGATCGCCGCCGCCGCGGTGGTGACGAAGCCGTCGACCACCACCGGCACCTTCTGGTGCCGCGCCGCGATGATCGCCCCGACCATCGCCGCGATCTCGCGTCCGCCGATGCGGCGCAGGATCTCGAACGGGTCCTTCTCGCCGGCGATCCGCGCGACCACCTCGCGGACCACCTCGACCTTGTTGGCGAGCGCCGCGCCCTCGACGCCGGTGCCCGGTCCGACCCACTCCTCGGCGGTGCCGCCGAACAGCGCGAGGAAGATCGCCGAGGCGATCGCGGTGTTGCCGATGCCCATCTCACCGAGACACAGGAGGTCGGTGCCGTTCGCCAGCGCTTCCATGCCGAAGGCCATGGTGGCGGCGCAGCCGGGACCGTCGAAGGCGTCGGCGACCGAGACGTCAGGGGTCGGGTGGTCGAGGGCGAGCTCGAACACCTTGAGGCCGATGTCGCTGACCATGCAGATCTGGTTGATCGCCGCCCCGCCGGCCGCGTAGTTGGCGACCATCTGCTTGGTCACCTCGGCCGGAAACGCCGAGACGCCCTTGGCGGCGAGCCCGTGGTTGGCGGCGAACACCGCCACCAGCGGCTTCTCCACCTTCGGCGGCCTCTTGCCGGTCGCCGCCGCCAGCCAAGCGCCGATCTCCTCGAGCTTGCCGAGCGAGCCGGGGATCTTGGTCAGCTGCGCATCGCGCGCCCAGAACGCCTCCACCGCGGCGGTCTCGGGATCGGGCAGGAGATTGACGAGATCGCGGAAGTCGTCGAAGGGAAAGGGTGCGGCCATGGAAATCCTCGTGCGCGAGCGATGGGGTGTCGGCGCCGCGTCTATACCTCGAACCGAGCGACGGCAAGCGGCGGACCGCCCCGCCGCCGCCAGCCCCGTCGCAGGCCGCGAGAAGGCGCCATGTCGATGCCGTCGGAACCGTCGCTTCCCGCCCGTCTCCTCGCCGAGACCGCCGCCATGGTGCGTTTCTTCTCGCGCCTGCCGCTGCCCTCGCTCGGCCCCGCCGACGACCTCGCCGCCCCGCCGCCCTTCGCCCGAGCGCTCCGCATGTTGCCGTTCGCCGCGCTGGTGATCGCGTTGCCGGCGGCAGTGGTGTTGGCGGCGCTCGATCGCACCGATCTCTCCTCGCTGGTCGCCGCGACCCTGACGGTGATCGCCCTGACCCTCACCACCGGCGCCTTCCACGAGGACGGGCTCGCCGACGTCGCCGACGCCTTCGCCGGCGGTCGCGACCCGGCCCGTCGCCTGGAAATCATGAAGGACAGCCGCATCGGCGCCTTCGGCGGCGTCGCGCTCGCCGCCCAGTTCGTGTTGCGGGTGGGGCTCGTCGCCGATCTGCTCGATCGCCATGAGGCCCACGCCGGCCTGCTGCTGCTCGCCGTCGTGCCGCTCTCCCGGGTCGCCGCCGTCGGTCTGATGGTGCTGCTGCCGCCCGCCCGCGCCGATGGCCTCGCCCGCGCCGCCGGGCGGCCGGAGACCACGGCGCTGACCCTTGCCGGCGTCCTCGCCGGAGCGATCTTCCTCGTCCTGGCGGTGCCGATCGTCGA
>JAAYVT010000195.1 GCA_012517025.1 Phyllobacteriaceae bacterium
CACCGGAGGCACGATCGGGATCGGCGCCAGCGGCGGCGCGGGCGGTTCGGCCGGCGCCTGTTCCGGCATCGCCGGAGTGATCTGCAGGTCGCGGATGGAGCCGTGGATGCGCAGGGGAATGCGGATCTCGCCGTCCTTCGGCCGGTCGGCGAGGGCGCGCTGATCGCGGAAGAAGGCGTGGCCGGCGAGATCGAGCGAGCCGGTGTCGAGATCGCCGCTGCCCTTCAGGGCGAAGCGGGCGTCGGCGCTCTTCATCTCGACGGCGTCGATCCGCGCGGCGACTCCCGACAGATGGACGTCGGCCTCGGTGCGCGACCACGTCGTCCGCCGGGTCGTCGGTTTCGGCGCGACGACGATCGGGTGGAAACGGGTGACGTCGCCGAAGGGGGCGCTGCCGGTCACCGTGAGATCGGTCGCCGACAGCCGCAGCCGGCCGTCGATCGCGGCGGCGCAGGCGCCGAGATCGGCGCAGCGCGTCTCGCCCTCGAAGGCGGCGGAGACGGTGCCGCTCTCGACGCCGTCGACGGCGAACAGAGCGCCGAGGTCGCCGGCGGGCAGGTCCTTGCCGAGGGCCCGGACGCGGGCGGCGAGGCCGCCGTCGCGCAGATCGCCGGCGACGACGACGGAGACCGACCGCCCCCACAAGGTGGCGTCGCCGATCTCGGCGTTGAGGCGGCCTTCGGCGAGGTTCAGCGATCCGGCGAAGCGG
Organism: Phyllobacteriaceae bacterium; assembly: GCA_012517025.1. Classification (GTDB taxonomy): domain Bacteria; phylum Pseudomonadota; class Alphaproteobacteria; order Rhizobiales; family Ancalomicrobiaceae; genus Pinisolibacter. The sequence goes on from JAAYVT010000195.1 coordinate 710, forward strand.
TTCAGTTCCACTCGTCCCACCGCCAACCGTTTGGCGGAAAAGCGCAGGTCGAGGGCGACGCCGAGGTGGCGCGAATCGAGCGGCAAGTCCCGCCAGCCGTCGCCGAAGGTCGGCGGGTCACCGGCGACGACGAGGTCGCCGAAGGCGAGGGTGCCGCTCAACGCCGGCTCGCCCCCGTCGGTGGCGAAGGCGAGGGTGCCCTCGGCGGCGGAGCGGCCGAGAGCGAGGCGCAGGTCGGTCAGCGTCGCCGAGGTCGGCGTTGCGGCGAGCGTCGCGTCGAGCCGCACCGGCACCCGCAGCAGGTCGGCGAGCGGCGCGATCTCGACGACGCGTCCGAGCCGCGCCGGGTCGGGTACGTCGACAGACAGGGAGCCGTCGAGGCCGAGCGGTCCGCCGTCGGCGCGGCCGCGCCCGGAAATCTCCACCGAGGCGTCGCCGAGACCGGCCGACAGCGACCAACGGGCGGCGAAGTCGGTGGTGGGCAGGCTCAGTTTCAGCGCGACGGGCTCGCCGCGCCAAGTCGCCTTCAAATCGGTGTCGATCGCCTCGCCGGGACCGGCGTGGGTGAGCCGTCCGGCGATCGCGGCGACCAGATCGGTTCGGCCGGAGGGACCGGTCAGCTCCAGCCGGCCGCTTTCGAGCCGCAGATCGAGTGGTGGCAGGGCGGCGAGACGGCCGAGCAGGGCGGCCGCGTCGGAAAGGCCGAGGCGGTCGATCCGCAGGCTCGGCGCCACCAGCTTCACCGCGTCGGGAACGATCCGTCCGCGCAGCAGCGGCAGCAGCGCCAGCGGCGCCTCGACGCGGTCGGCGGTGGCGAGCGTCGCCCCGTCGGCGCGCCCGGCGACGACGGCGCCGGTCCACACCAGACGCGGCCAGGGCAGCAGCCGCACCTCGGCCGTCCCCTTCAATTCGGCGGACACGCCGATCCACGCGGAGAGCGTCGCCTCCAGGCGATGACGCGCGACGTCGGGGTCGATCGCGCCGCGCAGGGCGAGCGTCGCCACGATCAGGACGCCGACGGCGAACAGGGCGAGAAGGCCGCGTCTCATGACGATCGGCCTGCGGGCGACGAATGGGCGATCATCGCTCCGAGGTAATCGCCGGGCGCGTCCGTTGCAATGGCGCGGCCGCGGAGGTGCGCCGATTTTCGCCCATCGTCCACGACTTTGCGGGCGAAACGGGGAATGCGCGACCGCCGCTGCCGCCCCGCCTTCAGGGCGTTTCCACGCGCGGCGTCTCACCGGAAAGGACGGTCCGATACCAGCCGCGATCGATGTTGCCGCCGGAAAGGATCACCGCCGCGCGCCGGCCGCGCCAGCGCTCCGCCTCGCCGGTCAACGCCGCCAGGGCGGCCGCGCCGGCGCCCTCGGCGAGGTTGTGGGTGGCGGAGAAGAGCAGGCGGGTCGCCTCCGCGACGGCGTCGTCGTCGACGGCGACGATGCGGGAGAGGCCGCCGCGCAGGATCGCCAACGCCTCCGGCGACGGGCAGCGCACCGCCACGCCGTCGGCGAAGGTGTCGGCGGGGTGGGCGGTCTCGACCAGATCGGGGCCCTCGAAGGAGCGCTTGTAGGCATCGGCCCGGGTCGAGACGACACCGACGATCTCGACGGCGCGGCCGAGCGCCGCCTTGGCCGCGATCAGCCCGCAGGCGCCCGAGCCGAGGCAGATCGGGCAGAACACCACGTCGAGATCGGGCACGGCGCGGAACAGTTCGATGCCGTAGGTGCCGACGCCGGTGACCAGATCGGGATGGAAGGAGGGGACGATCTCGTAACCGCGCTCGGCGGCGATGCGCGGCACCTCGCCCTTGGCGGCGTCGAAGTCGTCGCCGAACTCGATCACCTCGGCGCCGAAGGCGCGCATCGCGGCGTTCTTCTCGACCGAATTGCCGTGCGGCACCAGGATGACGCAGGAAAGGCCGCGGGCGCGGGCGGCGAAGGCGAGCGACTGGCCGTGGTTGCCGCGCGTCGCCGAGACGAGGCCGCGGGTCTGCGGTTTCTCGTGGAGCAGCCGGTCGACGAAGACCAGTCCGCCGCGCACCTTGAAGGCGCCGGTCGGGGTGTGGTTCTCGTGCTTCACCCAGGTCTTCACCCCGAGGGCGGCTTCCAGCAGGGGCCAGGCGTATTGCGGGGTCGGCGGCACGTCGGGCGCGATCAGGCGGGCGGCGGCCTCGAAGTCGGCGAGGGTCGTCATCGGGAAACACTCGGTTTTTCTGGAACGCGGCAGGCCGCGTCGTCGCCGACGAGCCTAGGCGCGACCGGTGGTGGAAATCAAACGCCGACCGCCGACGTCACGATGAAAAGACGGAATGCGTCCCATCGATCGTCGTGATGTCGGAGGCGGCGTCAGCCGGCCAGGACCCGCGTCACCGGAAAGGCGATCGACACCAGGGTGCCTTGGCCGACGGTCGAGTCGATCCGGAAGGTGGCGCGGTTCGCCTCCACCAGCGCCTTGGTCAGCGGCAGGCCGAGGCCGGTGCCGCCGGCGCGCGAGCGGGTGGTGTGGAGCTGGCGGAACGGCTCCATCGCCGTCTGCAGCTCCTTCTCGCTCATGCCGTAGCCGGTGTCGCGGACGCGCAGCACCACCTCGCCGCTGTCCTCGAGGGTGATGGAGACGATCACTTGGCCGCCGGCGGGGGTGAACTTCACCGCGTTGGAGAGCAGGTTCAGCACCACTTGGCGCATCGAGCGGGCGTCGGCGACCACCGGCGGAATGCCGGCGGGCAGCGACGAGCGGATGATGATGCGTTCGCGATTGGCCTGCGGCTGCATCAAGGCGACGCTCTCGGAGATCACGTCGGCGAGCGGCACCGCCTCGAAGCGCAGGTCCATCTTGCCCGCCTCGACCTTGGAGAGGTCGAGCAGGTCGTTGACCAGGCTCATGATGTGGCTGCCGGAGACGTGGATGTCGCGCAAGTAGTCCTTGTAGCGATCCGAGCCGATCGGGCCGAAGCGCTCGTCGAGCATCAGTTCGGAGAAGCCGATGATGGCGTTGAGCGGGGTGCGGATCTCGTGGCTGATCTTGGCGAGGAAGTCGGACTTGTGGATCGAGGCTTCCTCGGCGCGGCGGCGGGCGGAGGTCAGCTCTTCTTCCGACCTCTTCCACTGGGTGATGTCGCGCAGCACCGCGCAGTAGCGGGCGAACGGGCCGGAGGAGACCCGGCCGATCGTCATGAACAGCGGGATCAGGCCCTCGGGCGCCACCACGCCGATCACCTCGCGCCCGTCGTTGAGCACCGAGGCGACGCCGTTGGCGGCCAGACCGTCGAGATAGTCGATCGCCGAGCGCCGGCTTTCCGGCGCCAGCCGGTCGGTCAGGGGACGGCCGATCATGCCGCGTCGGCCGATGCCGAACAGCGCCTCGGCGGCGGCGTTGGCGGAGAGCACCAACCCGGAGCCGTCGAGGATCAGCACGCCGTCGGTGGCGGTGTCGACGATCGCCTCGAGCTCGGCGATGCGGTCGCGCTCGGCGGCGGTGAGGGCGGGTGCCGCCTCGACCGGTGCGGCGGCCTCGGCGGGACGCCGCTCGTTCAGGGTGAGCATCACCGCGCCGGTGCCGTCGACGGGCACCGTCACGATCGAGGCGTCGCAGGGCACGACGGTGCCGTCGCGGGCGATCACCGGAGTGACGTGATCGGTGCCGGTCTCGAAGCGACGGGCGACGTGCGGGCCGGCGAACAGCGCGTCGGCGCCGCCGGCGGCGCGGAGCGTGGCGACGTCGGGGTAATGCAACAGCGTCAGGAAGCGCTCGTTGGCGTGCAGGAGCGTGTCGGCGCGCAGCAGGGCGGCGGCGATCGGCAGACGGTCGAGCAGACGCGGGTCGAAGCTCGGCGGGGTCGCAGTCTCGACCGGCGACACGGACGGGCTCGGCGTGGCGACGGTGGGCGACGTCGTGCGGGTCGGCGGGGCGGCGAGCAGCGCGGCCGCCTCGGCCGATCCCGTGGAGCGATCCGGCTCGGTCGCCGCCTCGCCCTCGATGCGGGCGCCGAGGGCCTCGGCGATCTGACGGAAGGCGAGCCGCTCGGGCACCGAGAGGCGGGTGGAGTCCTGCGGCAACCGGGCGAGCTCGTCGGGGCCGACGACGCGCACCGGCGGGTGGGCGTCGCGCGGCCGGCGCGCGGCGGTCGTTTCCGAGACGCGGCGATCGGCCGGTGCGGCGGCGGGGGGCGGCTCCGGCTGACGCGCCGTTTCGAGCGGGGCGGAAGCGACCGGTTCGGTGGGCGCCGGCTCGGGCTCCGGTTCGAGCGCGGCGGGCACCCCGGTGGCGGTCGGCAGGATCGGGTCGTCGCCGAGATCACCGGCGAAGGCGGCGTCGATCGGCGGTTCGGAGACGATCCGGGCGCTCTCCTCGTCGGCCGGGAACAGCGGCGGCTCGAGCTCGCTCTCGTCGGGTTGGGCGGGGTGATCGGTCGTCGCGCCGTCGGGCGCGGCGGACGTCGCGAGGCGCCGGCCGACACCGGTCGGGTCGGGCACCGGCGGGTCGGCCCGGCAGGTGCCGAAGCCGCGGAAGCCGGCGAAGGTGCGGCCACGATCGAAGGCGGGCAGGGCGGCGAGATCGACCGGCAGGCGCAACGCCTCGCCCTCGATCGGCCACGGGACGGTGCGGCCGCTCCAGGTGTCGTGGCGGGACAAGGCGGCGGCGACGACGCCGTCGCGATCGAGATCGTAGGCGGCGGCGACTTCGTCCCAGCGGCGGCCGACGAGATCGGCGGCGGCCGGGCCGACGACGGCGGCGAGTTCGTCGGAGACGAGGGTGAAGCGGCGGTCGGCGTCCATCTGCCAGACGAACTTCACCGGCCGTTCCAGCGGCGTGAAGCGGAAGCCGGAGATCTCGTCTTCGGCCGGCGGCGCGTCGACGTCGGTCGTCTCGACGGTCGGTTCGACCGAGGGCGGCACCGGCGCGGAAACGGTCGTCTCGGCCGGCGCGGTGGGAGCCTCGATCTCGGCCGGGGCGGGGGCGTCGGAGGGCGGCAGGAAGCCGACCGGACGCGGATCGGGCAGGCGGTCGTCGGTGTCGTCGTCGCCTTCGCCGTCCTCGGCCACCAACGGCGGCGACCGCGTCGGCGCGGCGAGAGGCAGCGGGTGGGCGACCTGCTCTTCCTCGGCGTCGTCCTCGTCGTCGGTGGGTTCGGTCGCCGGACGATCGCCGGCCGCGGCGAGCGCGTTCGTCTCCGTCTCTGCGGTGGGCGTCGTCTCGGCGACCGGCGCGGCGGTCTCGGTGGGGACGACGGTCGGTGCGGGCTGCGCCGAGACGTCGATCCAGGCGGCAGCGAGATCGGCTTCGGTGACGTCGTCCTCGGCGAAGAGATCGAGGGCGAGTGGCGAGGTGGCGACGAAGCGGTCCTCGTCGGCGTCCTCCGCCGGCAGGCTCGGCGCCTCGTCGCCGAGCGGCGCCGCGGCGACAGCCACCGCGACGGCGGCCTCGTCGGCGGCGGTCGTCGGCTCGACGGTGTCCTCATCGGCGAGGGGCGAAGAGGCGAGGGGCGCGGCGATCTCGGCCGGGACGGTCGGCGCCTCGGCGGTTTCGGCGGGGCTCGGCGCGGCGACGGCCGGCGGCACTTCGGCCACGGCTTCTACGCCGGGGACGGCGGGGCCGGCGGTGGCGGGGAGCAATTCGGTGGGCGCGACGGTCCGTGCCTCGGCCGGGCCGAGGCGCAGCAGGCGGCGGGCGTCGGCGCCTTCGCCGAGCCGCACCAGGGCGAGGGCGTGACGACCGTCGGCGGCCGACAGACGGCGCTCGACCACCGCGACGTCCTCGGGTTCGGCCAGCACCGTCTCGATCGCGGACTCCAAGCCTTCGGCGAGGTCGAAGTCGCCGAGCGCGGCGAGGACGTCGCCGTCGCCGCCGAAGAGGGCGACGAGGCCGCCGTCGGCGGCGAAGGGGGCGAGGCTGGCGCGCGGATCGGCGAGCGCCGGATCGACGGTGGTTCCCTCCACCCGCACGATCACCGCGTCGTCGGCGTCGATCGGGCGGCGGAACGTCACCGTCCGCAACACCGGCCGATCGGCTTCGGTGAAGCGCAGGAGCTCGCGCGCCTCTTCGCCGGGCTCGGCGCGGGCTGCGAAGCGGAAGACCCGGTCGGCGAGCCGACGGTCGAGGGCGAGCGGGGCGCCCCACACCGGGGCGGCGGCGAAGAGGGCGCGGGCGGCGGCGTTGGCGAAGCCGAGACGCGCGCCGCCGGCCACCGCGACCAGCCCGGGACGCGCATCGCCGATCAGATCGCCGACCCCCTCGAGCGCGACGATCGGCCAGACCGCAGCGAATTCATCGACCATCGTCGTACCCCGCCTCGTCGTGTCTGGTCTCCTCGGCGCCTTCGACGGATCGTCGTCTCGGCGCCGCGACGTATTCACGTCGACCCGAAGGTCGTCGGAACCATCCTACACGTCGGACCCATCACGATCGTGTCATTAACGTCTCGTTAATATAGTCGAAACCGCTTTCGGGTCCATAAAGGCATTGGTTCGACCCCCGGTCTTCGCGCCGAAGGGTTAACCGGCCGGCCCGGCAAAAATCGCGACCGACGGAAGTTTATGTTGCAGTGCAACATGAGTTTTGGTAATCCTGAGGTCGTCGCCGATCGCGGTCCGCATCGGGCGGCGGACGGGGTTCCTCCCCGAGACGACACCGAGGTCGGAAGAGGCCTTTCGACCGATGCTTCGCCGGCGGGCGCCGGCCCAAGGAGAGACACATGGCTGCCGACAAGACCTTCGAGATCCCCGAGCAGATCCGCGCCTTCGCCGAGAAGAGCGTCGAGCAGGCCAAGAAGGCCGTCGACGATTTCATCTCCGCCACCCACAAGGCCGTCGACAAGGTCGAGACCTCGTCGGCCGAAGTGCAGTCGGGCGCGCTCGATCTCAACAAGAAGGTGCTGTCGCTGGCGGAAGAGAACCTCGCCAACGCCTTCGAGCATGCGCAGAAGCTGATCAAGGCGAAGGATCCGCAGGAGCTCCTGACGCTCCAGGGCGAGTATCTCAAGGCCCAGGCCGCCTCGTTCGGCGAGCAGGTCCGCCAGATCGGCGACGCCGCCGCCAAGACCGTCTCCTCGATCACCGAGAAGGTCACCAAGGGCTGACGCTCTCGGTTCTGGCGATCCACGTGGATTTCGCGGGGGGCGGGAGCATCGGCGATGCTTCCGCCCTTCGTGTTTCGGACGGTCGACCGGCCGTTGCGTAGTAACCCGGATGTCTATTTTGCGCTGCAATATTTTGTTGCGTCGCAAAATCGAGACTCCTAGACTACCGGCCTCGCGAGGACGTTCGATCCTCGCCGGCGAAACGCGGGCACGGGCGGTCGTTCGTCCCGTCGAGCGGATCGGGCGCCGTTGCGGCGGGCCGATCGTCGCGGGCCGCCGGCCCGAACCAGAACGATATTCAGGAGAGACGAGGCATGACGACCCAGGCGAAGACTCCGACCAAGCGCACCACCAAGGCCGCGACCGCGGCGAAGCCGGAAGAAGTGACCGCCGCCGCCCCGGCGCCGGAGACCACGATCGCTCCGACGGAGACCGTCGCCGAGCCGGTTGCCGCGCCGGTCGTCGAGGCCCCGGTCGCTCCGGCTCCGGTCGCCGCGGCCCCGGTCGCGCCGGCGGAAGCGCCGGCCGCAGCCTCGCCCTTCGCCGGCTTCGAGTTCCCGAAGTTCGAGGTGCCCGGCTTCGAGTTGCCGAAGTTCGATCTGCCGAAGTTCGATCTGTCGAAGTTCGAGCTGCCGAAGCTCGGCGACGCCGAGATCCCGGCGGTGCTGCGCGGCCTCGCCGAGAAGGCGGTGACCCAGGCCAAGTCGAACTACGAGAAGATGAAGGCGGTGGCGGAAGAGGCCACCGACGCCATCGAGGACAGCTACGAGACCGCCCGGGCCGGGGTGATCCAGTACGGCAACAAGACGATCGACGCGGCCAAGGCCAATTCCGACGCCACCCTCGGCCATGCCAAGGATCTGCTCGGGGTCAAGACCTTCGCCGAGGCGATCGAGCTGCAGACCTCGTTCGTGCGGCAGCAGTACGAGACGCTGAGCGCGCAGGCCAAGGAACTGCAGGAAATGGCGACCAAGCTCGCAGGCGAGGCCGCCAAGCCGGTCAAGGACGTGTTCGAGAAGTCGATCGACGTCCTGAAGAAGGACTGACGCGCGTTCGCGCCGATCGCGCCGTCGCCGCCGCCCTTCCGACGGGAGGGCGGCGGCGTGTTTTTCGAGGTTGGTCCGGACCTTCGTGCACGGGGGATGTGGACAGGGGCGAACGGGGCTTGCCAAGCGCGGCGCCAGCCCCTATACGGGCGCGGTCGACAGACGTGCAGCTGTAGCTCAGTTGGTTAGAGCGTCGGATTGTGGCTCCGAAGGTCGGTGGTTCGAGTCCACCCAGCTGTACCATTCTTCTTCGTTTCGTCTCCGCAAGGCCGCCCTCGGGCGGCCTTCGGTGTTTTCGGGACTCCTCCACCTCGCTTCCGCGACGATCGGTCGTGCGAGGCGTTGATCCGGCTCATCGCGCTCGTCGGTCTTCGGTGGCAGACTTCCGTTCCGTCTTCCGGGATGCGTTCCGGGAAGGCCGCCGCCGGCGAGGTCGACCGGCGCGGCGCGCCGGTTCGGTCGTCTCCGGGGGCGAAGGCACAGGAGGAGACCCCATGTTCGCCCGTCTCGGCATCACCGCCGTTTCCGCCGCCGCAGCGGTCGTCGCGGCCCTCGTCGTCCTGCCGACCGGAGCGCGCGCCGACGTCTTCCCCGATTCGTCCGATCGCTTCGTCGCCGGCGACGAGGCGGGGGGACTGGGCTGCGGCGAGCTCTGGTACGCCCGCAACGAGATCTTCGCCCGCAATGGCTACCGCTTCGAGACCGATCGCGGCCGCGCCGCCTTCGGCGACGGCGGATGGACGCGCAATCCCCATCTCAATCGCTTCGAGCGGGCGAACGTCGATCTGTTCGAACGGCTCGAATATCGCAGCGGTTGCCGCTGAGCGGGGGACGACGGGCGTCGTCCGGGGATTCGACCGTCGACGGTTCTTCTGCTACCACAGGCTGTGTTCTGGCGTATCGGAAGGAAAGTCGATGTTTCGGTCGATCGCGCTCGTCGTCGTCCTCGCCGCCCTGGCGGGTTGCACCACGCGCTATCAGAATCTCGGGCCGACGGGCGGGGTCGCCGCGTCGAAGATGACCGCCGACGTGTGGCGGATCTCGGCGCGGATCAATCGCCTGACCGATCCGACGGCGGCGCAGGACTACGTGCTGCTCAAGGCGGCGGAGACCACGGTGGCGGCGGGCGGCACCCATTTCGTCATCGTCGGTCTCGACGACGTCGGCTCGACGCAGGGCGGGCGTCACGCCGGTCTCTATGCCTTCGGCGGCGCCGGCGGGCGCGACGGCGGCCGGCTCACCGGCGACATGGTCGGCTACAGCCGCCACGACGTCGGCGGCTTGAGCGGTGAGGACCTGATGATCCGCGTCCTGCCGGCGAACGCCTCGGCCGAGGACAAGGCCAAGGCGCTCGACGCGCGCGAGCTGGTCGCCAACATCGGGCCGCGGGTGAAACGGCCGCAGGGCGCGGCGCCGGTCGCCGAATCCGCGCCGGCGGCCGGTGATCCCGCCGCGCCGTGAGGCGACGACGGGATCCGGTCTCGCTCAGTCGGCGAGATGGCAGGCGGTGAGGCGGCCATCCTCGCCGTGCAGCAGCGGTTTCTCGGCGCGGCAGCGATCGATCGCCATCGGGCAGCGCGGGTTGAACGAACAGCCCGGCGGCGGCGCGAAGGGCGAGGGCAGCTCGCCGGTCAAGACGATCCGATCACGCGGGCGGCCGGGGTCGGCGACCGGGGTCGCCGACAGCAGGGCGCGCGTGTAGGGGTGGCGAGGATCGGCGAAGATCGCCTCCTTCGGCGCCTGTTCGACCACGCCGCCGAGATACATCACCATGACGTCGTCGGCGATGTGACGCACCACCGACAGGTCGTGGCTGACGAAGACGAAGGCGAGGCCGAATTCCTGCTGCAGATCGGCGAGCAGGTTCAGCACCTGGGCGCGCACCGACACGTCGAGGGCGGAGACCGGCTCGTCGAGGACGATGATCCGCGGGTTCAGCATCAGCGCGCGGGCGATGGCGATGCGCTGGCGCTGGCCGCCGGAGAACATGTGCGGATAGCGCTCGGCGTGCTCGGGACGCAGGCCGACGCGGGCGAGCATGTCGAGGGCGCGGGCGTGGCGTTCGTCGGCGGCGAGGTCGGTGTTGACGACCAGCGGCTCTTCCAGCGTGGCGCGGATGGTGCGGCGCGGATTGAGCGAGCCGTAGGGGTTCTGGAACACCATCTGTACCGAGCGGCGCAGGGTCTTCAGGCGATGGCCGTAGACGCCGGTGACGTCCTCCCCGGCGATCGCGAGACGTCCGTCGGTCGGCGGCTCGATCAGGGCCAGCATGCGGCCGAGGGTCGACTTGCCGGAGCCGCTCTCGCCGACCACGGCGAGGGTCTTGCGGGGGGCGAGCGACAGCGAGATGCCGGAGACGGCGCGCACGATCCCGGGCTTGCCGAAGATGCCGCGCGACACCTCGTAGGTCTTGATCAGGTCGTGGCCCTCGAGGACGGGGGCGTCGTCGGTCGCGGCAGTGGCGAGGGCGGTGGCGGTGGTCATGCCGAAACTCCCTCGGCGACGTCGGCGCGGGTCGTCGGGCGACCGGCGACGAGCGGGGTGTGACAGAGCGCGCGGCCGAGATCGGCGACGGCGCGGGTCGGTTTCACCTTCGAGCACAGCGGTGTGGCGACGGCGCAGCGCGGGGCGAACAGGCAGCCCTCCAGCCGGTCCCATTGTCCCGGCACCATGCCGGGGATGGCGGGCAGGTGCTTTTCGGTCGCCCGCTCGGGCAGAGCGGCGAGCAGGGCGGCGGTGTAGGGGTGGTGGGGATCGTGGAAGAGCGCGACGGTCCCCGCCTCCTCGACTTGGCGGCCGGCGTACTGGACGACGACGCGCTCGGCGGTCTCGGCGACGACGCCCATGTCGTGGGTGATCAGCACCAGCGCCATGTCCTTCTCGTCGCGCAGCCGCACCAGGAGATCGAGGATCTGGGCCTGGATGGTGACGTCGAGGGCGGTGGTCGGCTCGTCGGCGATGAGGAGCTTGGGATTGCAGGCGATCGCCATGGCGATCATCACGCGCTGGCTCATGCCGCCGGAGAGCTGATGGGGATAGGCGGAGAGCCGGCTCTCCGGCGAGGGGATGCCGACCAGCTCCAGCAGCTCGATCGAGCGGGCGCGCCGGGCCGCCCGGCCGAGGCCGAGGTGGGTGGCGAGCGCCTCGCCGATCTGGAAGCCGACGGTGAAACACGGGTTCAGCGACGACATCGGCTCCTGGAAGATCATCGCGATGTCCTTGCCGATCACCTTGCGGCGGGCGGCGGCGGTCATGCCGACCAGGCTCACGCCCTCGAAGGCGAGGCGATCGGCGGAGACGCGGGCGGTCTTGGGCAGGAGGCCCATGACGGCGAGCATGGCGACCGACTTGCCGGAGCCCGACTCGCCGACGATCGACACGATCTCGCGCGGATCGACCTTGAGGGACACGCCGTCGACGGCCCGGAACAGGCCGCCGGAGCGGGTTTCGAAGTCGACGCAGAGGTTCTCGATTTCGAGCAACGCCATCGCCTCAGCTCCGCTTCAGTTTCGGATCGAGGGCGTCGCGCAGACCGTCGCCCATCAGGTTGATCGAGACGACGGTGATCAGGATGGCGAGGCCCGGCAGGGTGACGACGTGCGGCGCACGCTGGATGAACTCGCGCGCCGACGACAGCATCGCGCCCCATTCCGGCGTCGGCGGCTGAGCGCCGAGGCCGAGGAAGCCGAGGGCCGCCGCCTCCAGGATGGCGTCGGAGACGCCGAGTGCGGCCTGGACGATCAGCGGGGCGAGGCAGTTCGGCAGCACCGTCACGAAGGCGAGGCGGAATTCGCCGGACCCGGCGGCGCGGCTCGCGGTGACGTAGTCCTTGGCGAGCTCGGCCATGGCGGTGGCGCGGACGATGCGGACGTAACGCGGCATGTAGACGATGGTCACCGCGACGATGGTGTTGGCCAGCGACGGCCCGATCACCGCGATGACGACGATGGCGAGCACGAGGCTCGGCACCGACATGATCAGGTCCATCACCCGCGAGATCGCGACGTCGACGAGCCCGCCCATGAAGGCGGAGGCGAGGCCGAGGCAGACGCCGACGGCGAGCGACACCACCACCACCGAGAAGCCGATGAACAGCGAATAGCGCGCGCCGTGGACGATGCGGGCCATCAGGTCGCGGCCGACGTCGTCGGTGCCGAGCGGGAACTCCCACGAGCCGCCCGCCCAGACCGGCGACTGCAGGACGTGGGCGCGGAACTGCTCCATCGGATCGTGCATGGCGATCAGATCGGCGAGCGCGGCGATCAACAGGATGGCGCAGAGGATCGCCAGACCGGCGACCGCGCCGCGGTTGACCGCGAAGTCGGCCCACAGCGCGCGGGCGGGCGAGGGAGGGGTGAGGCCCGAGAGGGCGGCGACGTCATCGGCCATGGCGGATCCTGGGGTTGATGACGGCGTTCAGAATGTCGACGAACATGTTGACGAACACCAGGAGGGTCGAAATCAGCAGCACTCCGCCCTGGAGCGCGGGGTAATCGCGGCGGAAGATCGATTCGATCAGCCAATGGCCGACACCCGGCCAGGCGAAGATCGTCTCGGTCAGCACCGCGCCGGCGAGCAGGGTGCCGCCTTGCAGACCGATCGTGGTGACGACCGGGATCAGGGCGTTTCTCAGCGCATGCAGGCCGATCACCCGGAACGGCGACAGGCCCTTGGCGCGGGCGGTGCGGACGTAGTCCTCTTCCAGCACTTCGAGCATGGAGGAGCGCGTCATTCGGGCGATGGCGGCGAGCGGAATGGTGCCGAGCACCACCGCCGGCAGGATCAGATGCGACAACGCCGAGGCGAAGGCGCCCTCCTGGTCGGAGAGCAGGGCGTCGATCGTCATGAAGCCGGTCACCGGCTCGAAATAGTAGATCAGGTCGATGCGGCCGGAGACCGGGGTCAGATCCAGCGTCACCGAGAAGAACAGGACGAGCAGCAGGCCCCACCAGAACACCGGCATCGAATAGCCGAAGAGGGCGACGCCCATCAGGCCGTGGTCCCACACCGAGCCGCGGCGGACCGCCGCCAGCACGCCGAAGGGCACGCCGAACAGCACCGCGAACAGCATCGCGAACAGCGACAGCTCGAGCGTCGCCGGGAACAGGGTGAGGAACTCCTTCAGCACCGAATCTTGGGAGATGATCGAGATGCCGAAGTCGCCGTGCAGCAGGCCCCATATGTAGTCGAGGAACTGCTTCCAGATCGGTTGGTCGAGACCCAGCTCGTGGCGGAAGTACTCGAGCCGTTCCGGCGAGATGCCGCGTTCGCCGCGCCTCACTTCGATCGGATCGCCGGGGACCAGGCGAATCGCGACGAAGGTCAGGAAGCTCAGGGCGAACAGCGTCGGAATCGTCAGCGAGATGCGACGCAGAATGAAGGACAGCATGTATTCGGGGCTCCGCTCCGGTCCGAAGAGAACCCCCCGGCGGAAGGGCGTTCCGCCGGGGGGTTCGATCAGTGAGCGATCATTCGATGCCGACGCCGTAGAACTCGTGTCGGCCGAACGGCGAGATCTTGTAATCGTTCACGTTCTTGGTCGTCGCTGCGAACACCACCTAGTGGGCGATGTTGAAGGCGGGCGCCTCCTCGTGGGCGATCACCTGCATCTCTTCGTAGAGCTTGGTGCGAGCGGCCTTGTCGGTGAGCTTCTTGGCTTCGTTCAGGCGGTCGTCGAAGTCCTTGTTGCACCACTTCGACAGGTTGTTGCCACCCGGACGGGCCGCGGAGCAGCCGAGCAGGAAGAAGAAGTTGTCCGGATCGCCGTTGTCGCCGGTCCAGCCGAGCTGGCCGGTCAGATGCTCGCCGGCCTGCAGGCGCTTGCGATACTCGCCCCACTCGTAGGTGACGAGCTTGGCGTTGACGCCGATCTTGGCGAGGTCGGCCTGCATCATCTCGGCGATGCGCTTGGCGTTCGGGTTGTAGGGGCGACGCACCGGCATGTACCACAGGTCGATGTCGAGCGGCGTCGCCACACCGGCGTCGGCCAGCATCTTCTTGGCCTTCTCCGGGTCGTACGGATAGTCGACGACCTTGTCGTTGTACGACCAGATGGTCGGCGGGATCAGGTTCTTGGCGGCCTGACCGGCGCCCTGATAGACGTCGCGGATGATCGCCGCCTTGTCGATCGCCATCGAGAAGGCCTGACGCACTTCCTTCTTGTCGAACGGCGCCTTCTGCACGTTGAACGCCCAATAGGCGATGTTGAGGCCGGGCTGGTTCATCAGCTTGAGGTTCGGATCGGCCTTGATCTGGTCGAGATCGGCGGCGTTCGGTCCGAACATCACGTTGCACTCGCCCTTCTTGAGCTTGGCGTAACGCGAGGTCGCATCGGGGGTGATGGCGTAGACGAGGTCTTCGAACTTCGACTTGCCGCCCCAATACTGCGGGAAGGCCTTGTAGCGGATCACCGCGTCCTTCTGATAGGTGACGAAGGAGAACGGACCGGTGCCGACCGGGATCTGGTCGAACTGCTCGGGCTTGCCGGCCTTGAGCAGGAAGGCGGCGTATTCGGCCGACTGAATGGTCATGAAGTCCATGGCGAGATTGGCCATGATCGTGACGTTCGGCTCGGTCAGGACCATCTTGACAGTGTAGTCGTCGACCTTCTCGACGCTCTTCAAGAGCTTCGGCATGTCCATGTCGGAGAAGTAGTCGTAGGCGCCGCCGGAGATCTTGTGGTAGGGATCGTCGTCCTTCCACTGACGGTTGAACGAGAACAACACGTCGTCGGCGTTGAAGTCACGGGTCGGCTTGAAGCCGTTGACGCCGGAATGGAACTTCACGCCCTTGCGCAGATGGAAGGTGACGGTGAGACCGTCGGCGGAAATGTCCCACTTCTCGGCGAGGCCGGGAACGACGTTGGTCGAGCCGCGCTCGAATTCGACGAGCTGATTGAACACCGGGCGAGCGGCGTCGAAGGAGGTGCCGGTGGTGTTGAGCGCCGGCGTGAAGTTCTCCGGACTGCCTTCCGAACAATAGACCAGAGTCTTGGCCTGAAGGGCCGACGCGCCGAGGGCGAGCATCGCCACCAGGGTCGCCGCGCCGGTGATGAGGGTCCGTTTCATCGAGAATGCTCCTTCACGTTCCGCGTAAGGATCGAACGACATTTTTTCGGAAAGCGCCGACGGCGATCTCGAGCCGGGAAAATCCTTCTCCCACGAGCCGCGAATGCCGTGAGGTCATTCGGTGGAGGCTTTCCGGCGGGAGCAATTGCTCGTCTTTTCTACCGATCCGGATCGAACGTCGCTTCCTGAGCGGGCGATCAAATCTCAATGCGTGCCGTCGCGCAATGGGGATCGTGGCGAAAAGGTGTCCCGACCACCCCGGGGGTGTGGATGGACGGGGTCAGGGGAGCGTCGCCAGCAACGTCGGCCAGCGCCGGTTCGCCTCGCCGAGCAGGCGGTCGGGATCGAGCAGGAAGGCGGTGCGGGCGGTGGCGTCGGCGAACAGCAGCAGGCGCCCGCGAAACACCAGAAAGTGCTGCGGCGAGCCTTCCGCCGGCCGGCCCTGCGACACCGCGAAGGCGCAATGCCCGTCGAAGAGCGGGGCGTAGACCTCCGGAGCGTCGCGGAAGGCGGCTTGCGTGCCCTCGTCCTGGAACAGCCAGGTGACGCCCTGCCAGAACGATTGCCGGTCGGGATCGCCGAGGGTCGGGCGGCCGTTCAGGAAGTAGCCGACGGGGTCGTAGCCGCCGAGCGCGCGACCGGTCGTCGCATCGGCGAGCCAGACGTGGCGGGGGAGCGGCGCGGGGGCGGCGATCGGACCGTCGAGCACGGGCGGGGCCGGTCGTTCGGCGGAGGGCGGGGGAACCGTCGTCGCCGCCGGTTCTTGCGGCGGCGGGGCGGTCGGGGTCGGTGCGGCGGCGTGTTCGGCGGCGCGCGAGCGGATCGGCGCGGCGGCGAACCACAGCAGGATCGGCGCGGCGAGACGCAGCAGCGCGGTGCGACGCGGAACGTCCCGGTTCGGCCGCGTCTTCGCCCGATTTCCGCTAAACTCGTCCATGTACGATTCGATCTCCTCGAGGCGGGACGGCCGAGGGGAGAAACTCCGGCTTCTCTGCCGGATCGGCGCCGAATCGACGCCGCACGGTCGTCTCGCGAAGAAACCCGGGAAGGGGACGCATGCGCAAGCTCGATGTGACGAAAACCGGTCTCGCCCGCCTCATCGGCGTCGTCCTCGCCCTGGTGGTGGTGGCCTGCGTCGGTCTGGCCTCGCCGGTCGAGGCGCAGGATCGTGGCGGCACTTATTCGACCGACGAACTGATCCGCACCGGACACAAGTTCTTCGGCACCGTGTCGGGCGGTCTCGCCACGGTGATCGAAGAGGCGGTGTCGCGCTACGGTCAGCCGAACGGCTACATTCTCGGCGAGGAGGGCGGCGGTGCCTTCATCGGTGGTCTGCGCTACGGCGAGGGTCAGCTCAACACCCGCACCCAAGGCAAGCGGAAGGTCTATTGGCAGGGCCCGTCGCTCGGCTGGGACTTCGGCGGCGAGGGTGCCCGCACGATGATGCTGGTCTACAATCTGCCGGCGACCGACGCGCTGTGGCAGCGCTTCGCCGGCGTCGACGGCTCGGCCTATTTCGTCGGCGGCTTCGGCATGACGGTGCTGGTGGCCGACCACATCTACGTCGTGCCGGTCCGGGCGGGCGTGGGGCTGCGGCTCGGCGTCAACGTCGGTTACCTGAAGTTCACGCCGCAGGCGACCTGGAACCCCTTCTGATCACGGCGTTCCGGACGGACGGCCGGCGCCGGGCGCCGTCGCGGGATGCGCGACGGCGGCGAAGATGATATGCCCGGGCCGGGGCCATCGAGAAAGGCGAGAGAGGCGGAGAGCGCATGTCGATCGATCTGGCGATGTGGTTCGCTCTCGGAGTTCTCGCGGCGGGCATCCTGGCGCTCCTGCTGATGGGAGCGGTGTGGCGGCGGGCGGTGCGGCTGACGACGCGACGGGTGCGGGCGGCGCTGCCGACCGATCTCGACGAGGTGCGGGCCGAAACCGATCTGATGCGCGCCGCGCATGCCCGCGAGGTGCGGCGATTCGAGTTGGCGCTCGCCGATCTGCGCCGCAGCGACGCCGACGCACGGCTGACGATCGGCCGCGACGGCGTCGAAATCGACCGACTGGGCGAGGCTCTGGCGGAGGAGCGCGGCAAGACCGAGGCGGCGACCGCCGAGCTCGCCGCGCGCGCCGAAGCCCTCGCCGACAGGGATCGTCGCATCGCGCGGCTGGAGGAGGACCTCGCCGCGGCGGGGCGGGACGGCGCGCGGCTGACCGAGATTCTGGAGGATCGGGATTCCGGCATCGCCCATCTGATCGAGGAACATCGCCGCGCCATCGCCGACACGACGGAGGGCCATCGCGCCGCGGTGGCCGATCTGACCCGCCGTCACGAAGCCGCGGTCGCCGATCTCGAGGGCGACCTCGTCGACGCGAAGGCGGAGATCGCGGCGAGGCTGGCGACGATCGTCGCGCACGAGGCTCAGATCCGGTCGCTGCGGGTGCAGGTGGCGGAGGCGTCGGCGCAGCTCGAGGCGGAGAAGACGGCGCATCGTCTCGCCGACACCGCGACGGCGCAGGAGAAGGATCGCGCCGATCGGCTCGATCGCCGCATCGAGCGGCTGGTCGCCGACGTCGCCGATCGCGAGGAACGGGTGGCGCGGATGGACCGCGAAATGGATCGCGCTCGTCAGGCGCTGATCTTCGCCAACGCCCGTGCGGTGGCCGGCGGCGGCGAGGCGGTCGCCGGCGACGGTCTGGCCCGGTCGATGGCGCAGCTCGAGGCGCGCAACCACGATCTGGAGAAGCGGCTGGCGGCGCTCGGCGCGGCCGGCGGCACCACCTCCGACGGCGGCGACGACGCCACCCGGGCGGAGCTGCGCGGGGCGCTCGCCGATCTGGCGGCGCGGATCGTCCACTTGACCCGGGTGGCCGAAGGCGGCGCCTCGCCGGTCGAACGGATTCTCGCGGTCGCCGATGCGTCGGGCGCCGGAGCGCCCGGCCTCGCCGATCGCATCCGCGCGCTCGAAGCTCGCGTCGACGCCGCCGATCGGGCACCGACCGCCGACGCCGCGGCGATGTGATCACGACGATCGCGGTCGGCGCGTGCGTCGCCGCGCACGACCTGGTGCGGTGGCTCCCCGAATCGTGCCGACTTTCCCGCCGTCGTCGGATTTTCGGCGATCGTCGCGCCGGCCCCGGCGGTTCGCACGCGGCGGAGCGGCGACGTCTTTTCTCGGCCGCAAAAATGTGATCACATTGTGCGCGACGGACGGTCCTGCGACCGTCGTGGAGCACGAGGCGCGAGAATGGCACGCGAGATCGTCTGCATCTCCCCGGTCGACGGGACGGAATACCTTCGCCGGCCGACGGCGAGCGCGGCGGAGATCGCCGCGGCGCTGGCGGCGGCGCGGGCGGCGCAGAAGGACTGGCGCCGGCGTCCGGTCGGCGAGCGCGCGGCGATCGTGGTGAAGCTGATCGACGCCTTCGAGGCGATGGGGCCGGCGCTCGGCGAGGATCTGACTCGGCAGATGGGGCGGCCGATCCGCTACGGGCTCGGCGAGCTGCGTGGCAGCCGCGAGCGGGCCGAGCACATGGCGAGGATCGCGCCGGAGGCGCTGGCGCCGGTGGTGCCGCCGGCGCGGCCGGGCTTCGAGCGCTTCGTGACGCGCGAACCGGTCAGTATCGTGTTCACGGTGGCGCCGTGGAACTATCCTTATCTCACCACCGTCAATTCGGTGGTTCCGGCGCTGATCGCCGGCAACGCGGTGATCCTCAAGCACGCGGCGCAGACGCTCGGCGTCGGTGACCGCTTCCAGGCGGCGTTCGACGCCACCGACCTGCCGAAGGGGCTGTTCCAGCACTTGGTGCTCGATCACGAGCAGACGCTCGGCCTGATCTCGGGCGGCCACGTCGATCACGTCGCCTTCACCGGCTCGGTCGAGGCGGGGCGGACGATCGAACGGGCCTGCGGCGGCACCTTCACCACCTGCGGGCTCGAGCTCGGCGGCAAGGATCCGGCCTACGTGCGGCCGGACGCCGATTTCGACCACACGATCGAGCAACTGGTCGACGGTGCCTTCTTCAACGCCGGTCAGTGCTGCTGCGGCATCGAGCGCATCTACGTGCACGCGGCCGTCCACGACCGCTTCCTCGACGCCTACACGGCGGCGGTGTCGCGCTACGTGCTCGCCGATCCGCTCGACCCGGCGACGACGCTCGGGCCGATGGCGCGCACCGCCTTCGCCGAGACGGTCCGGGCGCAGACGGCGGAAGCGGTGGCCAAGGGGGCGCGGGCGCTGATCGATCCGAAGCTCTTCCCGGCCTCGAAGGCGGGCACGCCCTATCTGATGCCGCAGGTGCTGACCGGGGTCGATCACGCCATGACGGTGATGTGCGAGGAGAGCTTCGGCCCGGTGGTCGGGATCATGAAGGTCGCCGACGACGCCGAGGCGGTGCGGCTGATGAACGACAGCCGTTACGGGCTGACCGCTTCGATCTGGACGTCGGACGTCGCGGCGGTCAGGGCGATCGATCCGGAACTCGACTTTGGGACGGTGTTCATGAACCGCTGCGACTACGTCGATCCGGGGCTCGTGTGGACCGGGGTCAAGGACACCGGGCGCGGCGCGGCGCTGTCTGCGGTCGGTTACGAGACGCTGACGCGGCCGAAGTCGCACCACTACAAACTGACGACGCCGTGAAGAGCGGCGACGCGCCGTTTGAAATGGACGGGGCTCCCCTGTAACCGTCGAGGTCGAAAGGCGCGGCCGATTCGGAACCGGATCGGCCGCCGAGACCGTCGCCGAGGAGCCTCGCCCCCATGGACGCCACGTCGGAGATTTCCGCCCTCGATCTGGCCGCGCTGATCGCCAGCCGCGTCTGCCACGACATCATCTCGCCGGTCGGGGCGATCAACAACGGCCTCGAGGTGCTCGCCGAGGACACCAACGAGGAAATGCGCGAATTCGCGATGGAGCTGATCCGCAAGAGCGCGCGTCAGGCCTCCGCCAAGCTGCAGTTCGCCCGCCTCGCCTTCGGTGCCGCCGGCTCGGCCGGCGCCTCGATCGACCTCGGCGACGCCGAGACCGTCGCCAAGGGCTTCATGGCCGGCGAGAAGGCCGATCTCACCTGGACGGCGACGCGGGTGCTGATGCCGAAGAATCTGGTGAAGCTGCTGCTCAACCTGATCCTGATCGCCGGCCACGCGATTCCGCGCGGCGGGGTGATCGAGGTGGTGGTGACCGGCGCGGCGGAGACGCCGACCTTCACCCTCTCCTGCAAGGGCACCAACGCCCGCATCCCGCCCGGCGTCGAGGATGCGCTCGCCGGTCGCGCCGGCGATCACGCGCCCGACGCCCACACCGTCCAGCCGCTCTACGCCGGTCTGTTGGCCGCCGCCGCCGGGATGACGGTCGACGTCGCCAAGGACGGCGATCTGGTGGTGTTCACCGCCGCCCCCAAGACACGGCCCGCGACCGACGCCGATCCGGCCTGATCTTCTTCGTCGAAAGTCCATTTTCAGAGCCGTCCCGCACCCGCGTGGACGGCTCTTTTCGTGTCGCCTCCGGCATTCGACCCGGCTCGACGCCCATTCCCCTAGGTAAATTCGCTGGTCGGCGACGCCCTTCTGCGACCAGGTTTCCCGCATCGGGCGACGCGGGTGCTTTCGTCTACACGTGTGCGTGTGGGAAACGGTGTCCGGATGCTCCCTGATATTCTTTTCTCTCGGCCGAGGGGGAGGGAAAACCGGAACATCTGCAGAAATGCTCTCTTAACGCTTTGTCTCGATACTGACCTTCGAACCGGGGGAAGCCCCCTCGCGACGTCCCCGTCGACGACTGCTTTCAAGGTAGGGGCCATGGACGATCTGCTTCGCGAATTCCTCACCGAGACCAACGAGAGCCTCGACGTCGTCGACGTGGAGTTGGTGAAGTTCGAGCAGGATCCCAACAACGAAAAGATCCTCGGCAACATCTTCCGACTGGTCCACACCATCAAGGGGACCTGCGGCTTCCTCGGCCTACCGCGGCTCGAGGCGATCGCCCACGCTGCGGAAACCCTGATGGGCAAGTTCCGCGACGGCGTGCCGGTGACCGGCGACGCGGTGACGCTGGTGTTGCGCTCGATCGATCGGATCAAGCAATTGGTCGCCGATCTCGAGGCGAGCGAGACCGAGCCCGCCGGCGACGACCGCGATCTGATCGGCGAGTTGGAACGGATGTCGGAGGCCGGCAAGCCGGCGCCCGCCGTCGACGAGCCCAAGCACACCGAAGGATCGCTGATCTATCAGGTGCTGGAACGGCAGCTGCGCCCGGGCGAGGTGTCGCTCGACGAGCTGGAGCGCGCCTTCCGCGAGGCGGTGGTCGACGAGACGCCGCTCCCCGAACCGGTCGTCGAGGCCGCGCCGGAACCGGTGAAGGCGGCGCCCGCCGCCAAGGCTCCGAAGGCCGCCGCGGCCGCATCCGCGCCCGCCGCCGAGCACGGCGACGGCGAGGGCAAGGCCGGCGGTGTGGCGGCGCAGTCGATCCGCGTCGCCGTCGACACGCTCGAACATCTGATGACGATGGTCTCGGAGCTGGTGCTGACCCGCAACCAGCTGCTCGAGATCGTGCGCCGTCACGAGGACAGCGAATTCAAGGTGCCGCTGCAGCGGCTCTCCAACGTCACCGCCGAGCTGCAGGAAGGCGTCATGAAGACGCGCATGCAGCCGATCGGCAACGCTTGGCAGAAGCTGCCGCGCATCGTCCGCGACCTCTCCAACGAACTCGGCAAGCAGATCGAGCTCGAGATGCTCGGTCAGGAGACCGAACTCGACCGGCAGGTGCTGGAGCTGATCAAGGATCCGCTCACCCACATGGTGCGCAACTCCGCCGACCACGGGCTGGAGACGCCCGAGGCGCGGCGCGCGGCCGGCAAGCCGGAGAAGGGCGTGATCCGCCTCTCCGCCTATCACGAGGGCGGCCACATCATCATCGAGATCAGCGACGACGGTCGCGGTCTCGACATGGAGAAGATCCGGCAGAAGATCGTCGACAACGGCCTCGCTTCCGAGTTCGAACTCGAGAAGA
This sequence comes from Phyllobacteriaceae bacterium, assembly GCA_012517025.1. Taxonomy (GTDB): domain Bacteria; phylum Pseudomonadota; class Alphaproteobacteria; order Rhizobiales; family Ancalomicrobiaceae; genus Pinisolibacter. The sequence goes on from JAAYVT010000195.1 coordinate 22,902, forward strand.
TGTCGGAAGCGCAGATCTACAAGTACGTCTTCGCCCCCGGCTTCTCGACGGCGACCAAGGTCACCAACGTCTCCGGCCGCGGCGTCGGCATGGACGTGGTCAAGACCAACATCGACGCGATCGGCGGCACCGTCGACCTGAAGAGCGTGGCCGGCAAGGGCACGACCTTCGTCATCAAGATCCCGCTGACGCTGGCCATCGTCTCGACGCTGATCGTCGAGAGCGCCGGCGACCGCTTCGCCATTCCGCAGCTGTCGGTGGTCGAACTGGTGCGCGCGCAGCAGAATTCCGAGCATCGCATCGAGCGGATCCGCGACACGCCGGTGCTGCGGTTGCGCAACAAGTTGCTGCCGCTGGTGCATCTCTCCAAGCTCCTCGACATCACCACGATCGGCGGCGAGACCAAGGCGCCGGTCAGCGAGGAGGACGGCTTCATCGTCGTCATGCAGGTCGGTCCGCAGACCTTCGGCGTGGTGGTCGATGCGGTGTTCCACACCGAGGAGATCGTGGTGAAGCCGATGTCGACGATGTTGCGTCACATCACCATGTTCTCCGGCAACACCATCCTCGGCGACGGATCGGTGATCATGATCGTCGACCCGAACGGCATCGCTCAGGCGATCGGCCCGTCGCAGGCCGCCGGCGAGACGGAAGAAGCCGATCACGACGACGAGCGCGGTCGCGACGAGGTGCAGCGCCTGTCGCTGCTGTTGTTCCGCGCCGGATCCGAGCAGCCCAAGGCGGTGCCGCTGTCGCTGGTCACCCGGCTCGAGGAATTCGCGGTCGACAAGATCGAGCGGTCGAACGGACGCGATCTCGTGCAGTATCGCGGCGCGCTGATGCCGCTCGTCTATTTCGACGAATACGCCCAGCACAAGACCGAGGGCGGCCTGCCGATGCTGGTCTTCTCCGACGCCGGGCGCTCGATGGGTCTGGTGGTCGACGAGATCATCGACATCGTCGAGGATCGGCTGGAGATCGAAGTCGGCTCGGAGCGCCCCGGCGTGCTCGGTTCGGCGGTGATCAAGGGCAAGGCGACGGAAGTCGTCGACATCGGCCACTTCCTGCCGCAGGCCTTCGAGGACTGGTTCCGGCGCAAGGAGCTGTCGGCGGAGGCCCTGACCCGGTCGCTGCTGTTCATCGACGACGCACCGTTCTTCCGCAACCTGCTCGGCCCGGTGCTGAAGGCGGCCGGCTACCGCGTCACGGTGTGCGACTCGGCGGTCGAGGCTCTCTCCATGTTGGAGGACGGCCGGCGCTTCGACGTGATCGTCTCGGACATCGAGATGCCGGAGATGAACGGCTTCGAGTTCGCCGAAGCGGTGCGGCGGCATCCCAAGCTGCGCGGCTTGCCGATCCTGGCGCTGTCGTCGATGTGCACGCCCGCCTCGATCGAACGCGGCCGGCAGGCCGGCTTCGACGACTACATCGCCAAGTTCGACCGTCCGGGCCTGATCGCGGCGCTCAAGGAAGTGACCAACCACCACGACATGGGACTGGCGGCATGAGCGACGACGTCAACACGCTCAACGAGAGCATCCAATACGTCACCGTGGTGATCGGCGGTCAGCTGTTCGGCTTGCCGATCGAGCGGGTGCACGACGTGTTCATGCCGGAATCGATCACCCGCGTGCCGCTGTCGCGCCCGGAGATCGCCGGCGTCCTCAATCTGCGTGGCCGGATCGTGACGGCGATCGACATGCGTCGTCGCCTGCACCTGCCGGTGCGGGCGGACGAGAGCCAGGCGATGGCGGTCGGTATCGAGCACAAGGGCGAAAGCTACGGACTGCTCATCGACAACGTCGGCGAAGTGCTAGATCTGCCCTCTTCGGGTCGTGAACCCAATCCGGTCAATCTGGATCCGCGTTGGGCCGCCATCTCGGGCGGCGTCCATCGTCTCAACGGACAACTCATGGTCATCCTCGACGTCGATCGCGTCCTCGGCGGCATGGCCGAGGCGATCGCCGCCTGATCCGACGCAGGGAGTGGACTTCGATGAAGAATTGTCTGGTCGTCGACGACTCGAGCGTCATCCGCAAGGTGGCTCGTCGAATCCTCGAGGATCTCTCGTTCCAGATCACCGAGGCGGAGGACGGCGCGCAGGCGCTCGACGTCTGTCGCAAGGAGATGCCGAACGCCATCCTGCTCGATTGGAACATGCCGGTGATGGACGGGTTGGAATTCCTGGCGCACCTGCGGCGCGAGCCCGGCGGGGAGAAGCCGAAGGTGGTGTTCTGCACCACCGAGAACGACGTCGCCCACATCGCCAAGGCGATGCGTGCCGGCGCCGACGAATACATCATGAAGCCCTTCGACCGCGAGATCGTGGAAGCGAAATTCGCCGAAGTCGGCCTGATCTGAACGGGAGACCGGCATGGCGTTCACCGGGGGGACCGCCGCGGCGCGGCCGCAGACGACCGTCACCGATCCGATCCGCGTCATGGTGGTGGACGATTCCGTCGTCGTGCGAGGCCTGATCGGACGGTGGATCGACGAAGATCCGGCGCTGGCCGTGGTCGCCAGTCATCGCAACGGCAAACTCGCCGTGGAAGACGTGGCCCGCTCCAACCCAGACGTGGTGGTGCTCGACGTCGAGATGCCGGAAATGGACGGCATCACCGCCTTGCCGCTGCTGCTCAAGGCGAAGCCCGGTCTGGTGGTGGTGATGGCGTCGACGCTGACCCGTCGCAACGCCGAAATCTCGCTCAAATGCCTGTCGCTCGGCGCCGCCGACTACGTGCCGAAGCCGGAGTCGAACAGCGGCGTCACCACGTCGGCGGAGTTTCGCGCCGAGGTCGTCGCCAAGGTGAAGGCGCTCGGCGGCCGCGCGTTGGCGCGCAGCGGCCGTCATGCGCCCACCGCCGACGCACCGTCGCGTCCGGCGCCCGGTCCGGCGGCCTCCGCTCCGATGCGGACGTCGAGCCTCGCGGCGTCGCGTCCGGCGACGGTGCCGACGCTGCGTCCCTATTCGTCGCTGACACCGAAGGTGTTGCTGATCGGATCGTCGACCGGCGGCCCGCAGGCGCTGACCAAGCTCTTCGGCGACATCGGCCCGGCGATCGGCAACCTGCCGGTGTTGGTCACCCAACACATGCCGGCGACCTTCACCTCGATCCTCGCCGAGCACATCACCAAGGCTTCGGGGCGTCGCGCCGCCGAAGGGACGCACGGCGAACCGTTGATGCCGGGCCGCATCTACGTGGCGCCGGGGGGGCGGCACATGGTGATCGGCAAGACCGGCGCCGACATCTGCGTGCAGCTCAACGATCTGCCGCCGGTGAATTTCTGCAAACCGGCCGTCGATCCGTTGTTCGACAGTGCGGTGCCGCTGTTCGGGGCGGCGATATTGGCCTGTGTCTTGACCGGCATGGGGCACGACGGCGCGGCGGGAGCCGGCCGGGTCGCCGGGGCGGGGGGCTCGGTGATCGCGCAGGACGAAGAGACGAGCGTGGTCTGGGGCATGCCTGGCGCGGTGGCGCAGGCGGGCGCGGCGGCGGAGGTCCTGCCGCTCGACCAGATCGGACCGAAGATCGCGCGCATTGTGGGGGGACGTCGATGACGCCGCAGGAGTTCGACTGGCTCAGAGCATTTCTCAAGCAGCAGTCCGGCCTCGTCCTGACCACGGAGAAGCAGTACCTCATCGAAAGCCGCCTCCTGCCAGTTGCCCGCAAGACCGGTCTCGGTTCGCTGTCCAACCTGATCGCCAAGATCCGCGAGCCGGGGCAGTCCGCTTTGGCTGCGACCGTGGTCGAGGCGATGACCACCAACGAATCCTTCTTCTTCCGCGACAAGACGCCGTTCGAGCACTTCACCGGCACCATGCTGCCGCAGCTGCTGGAGGCCCGCGCCCGCGATCGGCGCCTGAGGATCTGGTGCGCCGCCGCCTCGACCAGCCAAGAGCCCTATTCGCTGGCGATGTGCCTGAAGGAGGCGGAAGCCAAGCTCGCCGGCTGGCGGATCGAGATCCTCGGCACCGACCTCTCCACCGACGTGCTGGAGAAGGCCAAGGTCGGCATCTACACCCAGTTCGAGGTTCAGCGCGGACTACCGATCAATCAGCTGTTGAAATATTTCACCCAGACCGGCGACACTTGGCAGATCAACGCCAACCTGCGCTCGATGGTTCAGTATCGCAAACTGAACCTGCTCGAACCGTTCTCGACGTTGGGCCAATTCGACATCGTCTTCTGTCGCAACGTGCTGATTTATTTCGACAACCCGACCAAGATCGACATCTTGGAACGGATGTCGAAGATGATCCCGGCCGACGGCTTCCTGGTGTTGGGTGCCGCCGAGACGGTAGTCGGCCTGACCGACGTGTTCCGGCCGATGAGCGATCGGCGTGGGCTCTACCAGGTGGCGGGCGCGGCGGCGAGCCGGCCGGCGCTGCGGGCGATCGGCGGCGCGCCGGCCGAGGCGGGCGTCGGAACCCGTTTCGGAACCCTGCTGGCGCGTTGAAACGACCATTCATCGCCGAAACGAGAAGGGCGCGCCCGTGTGGCGCGCCCTTCTCGTTTCGATGCGAGCATCGCTTGGCAAGGCCATCTCGCGATCGCGAAAGATTTGAAACGATTGATATTTTTTCGGTGATCCGCTACCGGACGAGAAGGTTTCACATCTCGGTGTATACATTCTCTTCGACTATCGTTCTTCGAAGTATCGTTGACGGTATGGAGGGGTGAGCGTAACGTCGCGCCGCGGCGAATACGGAGGTCATATACGGAACTCTGGAGGGTAGCATGCGGTATCTTTTGGGGACAGCGGCGCTCGTGGCCGGTATCTGCATGTCTTCGACGGCCTTCGCAGAAAAGGTCGTCGTCAGGGAGACGCGCTCTCCGGTCTTGGCCTGCTATCAGCAGGTCTACGTGCCGGCGACGGTGATGTACAACTCTCGCGGTGTTCTCGTGCAACGGGAATCGGTGAGTTGGGTCGTCACCGGTGATCGTTGGGAGAAGGTGCGCTCGCCGGCGGTCTACTTCGAGACATCGAAGACGCTGGAGCCCGATCACTACAAGTTGGTGCCCTGCAAGTGAGGGGGCCGCCGCTCCGTCCGTCGGACGGAGCCGTTCTCGGCTCGCCGCGGCGACGAAACGGCGAGCCGAGCATCCGAAACGAAGAACCCCGCCGGAAGGCGGGGTTCTTCGTTTCGGGAGAGGCATGTGGGGAACGGTCGAGGCCGGGGTGGCCGAATGCGACGTCAGGCGATGTCCTGATAGATGTCGTTCTCGTCTGGCTCGCGCAGCACGTAACCGCGGCCCCACACCGTCTCGATGTAATTCTTACCGCCGGTGGCCGAGGCGAGCTTCTTGCGCAGCTTGCAGATGAAGACGTCGATGATCTTCAGTTCCGGCTCGTCCATGCCGCCGTAGAGATGGTTGAGGAACATCTCCTTGGTCAGCGTGGTGCCCTTGCGCAGGCTCAAGAGCTCCAGCATCTGATATTCCTTGCAGGTCAGATGCACGCGCTGGGAATTCACTTCCACCGTCTTGGTGTCGAGGTTGACCACCAGATCGCCGGTGGTGATCACCGACTGGGCATGGCCCTTCGAGCGGCGGACGATGGCGTGGATGCGGGCGACGAGCTCGTCCTTGTGGAACGGCTTGGTCATGTAGTCGTCGGCACCGAAACCGAGGCCGCGAACCTTGTCCTCGATGCCGGCGAGGCCGGAGAGGATGAGGATCGGGGTCTTCACCTTGGATACGCGCAGGGTGCGCAGGACCTCGTAACCCGACATGTCGGGGAGGTTCAGATCCAAGAGAATGATGTCGTAATCATAGAGCTTGCCGAGGTCGATGCCCTCTTCGCCCAGATCCGTCGTGTAGACGTTGAAGTTTTCCGACTTGAGCATCAACTCGATGCTCTGCGCGGTCGCGCTGTCGTCTTCGATGAGCAGTACGCGCATGCCAATCCCCTTTGTCGCCTCTGCCGGGTTTGGCGCGTCGGCCTCCCGACCCGGCCAGCGCGATCTCGTCCCGTCCACCCCGATTCGGTACTGTACCGAAGAATGGTTAACAGAATCTGATTCGCCCCGGCAAGAGTCGAGTGACGCCTCGGCCCAAAAACTCACCAGATACCTGAAACAAAAGCGGAATCGCGCGAGTCGAAAGTTAAAGCGACACTTCAGGAAATGCGCCCAACCGACTCTGCGGAATCGCCTCTGCCCGGCTCTCCGGAACGCGGCGCTCACGACCCCACATCGCTCGCGCGTTCATAATGTTTGACGAAGGACGTTAACAACGCGTTACTGAACGCGGCGGAGTGAGGCCGCGCCGACGAGAGATTCGTAACCATGGAAGCGCTGCTCAGGGAGATCGCCGATCTCAGCCCCACGACGACCTTCGGGCGGGTGGTGGCGGTGCGCGGCCTGATGATCGAGGTGGCCGGTCCGGTCCACGAGATGAGCGTCGGCTCGCGGCTGGCGATCGAGGCCGCATCGGGGCGGGCGGTTCCGGCGGAAGTGGTGGGTTTCCAAGGAGATCGAGCGCTGTGCCTGCCGTTCGGGCCGCTCGAGGGGGTGCGGATGGGCTGCCGCGCCGTGGTCGCCGCCGCCGACGGTTCGATCCGGCCGTCCGACGCCTGGCTCGGGCGGGTGGTCAACGCGCTCGGCGAACCGCTCGACGGCAAGGGGCCGCTGATTCAGGGCGCGGTGACGCGGCATCTGCGCGCACCGCCGCCGCCGGCCGGAGAGCGAGCTCGGGTCGGGGGCCCGATCGATCTCGGGGTCCGGGCGCTCAACACCTTCGTCACCTGCTGCCGCGGCCAGCGCATGGGCATCTTCGCCGGCTCCGGCGTCGGCAAGTCGGTGCTGCTGTCGATGCTGGCGCGCTACACTTCGACCGACGTGGCGGTGATCGGGCTGGTCGGCGAGCGCGGCCGCGAG
>JAAYVT010000196.1 GCA_012517025.1 Phyllobacteriaceae bacterium
GGCGGCGAAGATCGCGCCGCCCGGGGAGAGACCCGCCCGACCGCGTGGCCCGAAACGTTCGAGCGGGCCCGCACCCTCAGGCGGCGAAGCGGTAGGCGTCCATCGACAGGACCGCGAACTGGGTCTCGCGGTGGATCGCGGTGCCCGCCCCGCCGGCGCCGAGCGCGACGAAGAGCGGCAACAGATGCTCGTCGGTCGGATGGTTGCGACCGGCGAAGGGGGCCTGCTCGCGATAGTCGAGCAGAGCGTCGACGTCGCCGGCGGCCACTTTCTCGGCCATCCAATCGGCGAAGTCCGTCACCCAGGCCGGCGGGGTCTCGTCCATCGCCCGGAAACCGCCGTGGCGACCGAAGACCTCGTGCAGATTGTGGGTGAGCGAGCCCGACGCCAGCACCAGCACGCCGTCGCGGGCGAGCGGGGCGAGAGCCCGGCCCATCTCCCAATGGTGGCGCGGATCGCGGCGCGGCTGCACCGAAAGCTGCACCACCGGAATGTCGGCCTCCCGGTACATCAGCTTCAGCGGCACCCAGGTGCCGTGATCGAAGCCGCGCTTCTCGATCCGGGCCGGATCGAGGCCGGCGGCGGCGAGGCGGGCGAACACCCGTTCGGCCAGCGCCGGATCACCGGGGGCCGGATACTGCATCTGGTAGAGCTCGCGCTCGAAACCGCCGAAGTCGTAGATCATCTCCGGCGCGGGATCGAAGACGACGGCCGGCTGGCGCGCCATGAAATGGGCGGAAACCGAGACGATCGCCTTCGGGCGCGGCAGCTTCGCGCCCAGACCGGCGAGAAAGTCGCGGGTGGCGCTGTCGTGGAGGATCATGTTGGGGGCGCCGTGCGAAACGAACAACGCCGGAACGGCGGGCGCCTCGACGGCGGGAACGACGGAGACGTCGGACATCGGGGATCTCCCTCGCCGACCCGGATCGCGCCTCGCGCGATCCCGACGGGCCGGCTTCTTCGTCACAACAGATCGTCTTTCCCGAGCATTCGATCAATATCGAACGACGTCACGAAAAGAGAAAGGATCGTTCGAGTTCGTCGAACGATCCTTTCGGTGGGGTTCGAACCGGCGGAACCGGCGAGCTTCACTCCGCCGCGGCGGCGAAGGGGCTCGGGCGGCCGGCGCGATCCTTCTTCAGTTCCTCGGCCACCAGGAACGCGAGCTCGAGCGACTGAGCCGCGTTGAGGCGCGGATCGCAGGCGGTATCGTAGGCCTGATCGAGATCGGCCTCCTGGATCGCCACGGCGCCGCCGGTGCATTCGGTGACGTTCTTGCCGGTCATCTCGAGATGGACGCCGCCGGCCCAAGTGCCCTCGGCGCGATGAACCTCGAAGAAGCCGCGCACTTCCGACAGCACCTTGTCGAACGGCCGGGTCTTGTGACCGGTCGAGGAGGTGATGGTGTTGCCGTGCATCGGGTCGCAGGACCAGATCACGTTGCGCCCCTCGCGGGTGACGGTGCGGACGAGATCGGGCAGATGCTTGCCGATCTTGTCGGCGCCGAAGCGGGCGATCAGGGTCAGGCGACCCGGCTCGTTGTTCGGATCGAGGGTCTCGATCAGGCGCAGCAGGCTGTCGACGTCGAGCGACGGGCCGCACTTGAGGCCGATCGGATTGGCGATGCCGCGCATGTATTCGACGTGGGCGTGGTCGGGCTGGCGGGTACGGTCGCCGATCCACAGCATGTGGGCGGAGGTGTCGTACCAGCCGCCTTCCACCGAATCCTCGCGGGTCAGAGCCTCCTCGTAAGGAAGCAGCAACGCCTCGTGCGAGGTGTAGAAATCGACCGACTGCAGCTGCGGCACGGTCTCGGCGGTGAGCCCGCAAGCGGCCATGAAGTCGAGCGCCTCGGAGATGCGCTCGGCCACTTCCGAGAAGCGCTCGGCGACGGGGCTGTCGGCGAGGAATTCGACCATCCAACGCTGCACGCGCTCGAGCTTGGCGTAGCCGCCGTTGGCGAAGCCGCGCAGCAGGTTCAGCGTCGCCGCCGACTGGCGATAGACCATGCGCATGCGCGCCGGATCGGGGATGCGCGCTTCGGCCGTGAATTCCGAGCCGTTGACGATGTCGCCGCGATAGGACGGCAGCTCGACGCCGTCGCGCCGCTCGACGTCGGAGGAGCGCGGCTTGGCGAACTGGCCGGCGATGCGCCCGACCTTCACCACCGGCAGGCCGGCGGAGTGGGTCATCACCACCGCCATCGACAGGAAGATGCGGAAGAAGTCGCGGATCTGGTTGGCGGAGTGTTCGGCGAAGCTCTCGGCGCAGTCGCCGCCCTGGAGCAGGAAAGCCTTGCGTTCGGCGACGCGGCCGAGGGTTTTGCGCAGGCGGCGCACTTCGTCGGCGATCGCCAGCGGCGGCCAGGTGCGCAGGTCTTCCTCGACCGCCTGAAGCAGGGCCTGGTCGGCATAGACCGGCACCTGGACGATCGGCTTCATCCGCCAACTCGTCGGCGACCAGTCGGCCGTGTTCCCAGACTTCGTCATCTCGAACTCCTCCACCCGTCGTTCACGCGGGTTCCGATGCGTCCTTCGTAGATTTCTCGACACGACTACGGTGGTCCCGAGGTCGAGTGGGCGGGTTATACACGCCCGCTCCCCGCTTGACCACCATTCGACCGCCGGCGCGACGATCCGGCGGCGAAGGCGGCGCGATTCGCCGGCCGCCGGGCGGCTTCGCGCCGACGCTGCACGCCGCGACCACCCAGGCGTGCGCCGCCGAGCGGAATTCGTAGTATTACAGAGTGTACGGGTCCTCGGTTGCCGTCGGGAGAGCGACGACTTGTTGCCGATCCGACTTTTTCCACTTCAGACTTTAGAATATCTGTAATTACTCCCATTTCGCGAGATGCAATTCTGCTCTACCATGAATGCATCGGCGATCGTCGAGAACGCGACGCTGAGGAGAACTCCGGAGGCAAAAGACCCGCAGAGGTTGTGCTCGGAGAAGGGAGGGCAAAATGCTGCGTACCGCCAGGCAACCCGTGACGTCCGACGAGGAGAACGGAACCGTCGTCCGCAAGGCCGAGAAAGCTTATTCGTGGTTGCGCGAAGAAATCCTCGCATTTCGCATGCAGCCCGGCATGTTCATCGACAAGATCGAGGTCTGCGAGAAGCTCGGGGTTTCCAAGCAACCGGTCACCGCCGCGTTGACGCGGCTGGAACAGGAAGGACTCGTCGAGATCTATCCGCAACGCGGCTCCTACGTGGCGCGGCTCAGGCTCGGGGCGATGACCGAGAGTCTGTTCATCCGCGGCGCGCTGGAAGCGGCGGCGGTCCGGCGGTTGGCCGAGGAGGGCAACGATCTCCTGGTGCACACGCTGAAGCGCAGCCTGGAGGCGCAGGAGGCCGCCCTCACCTCGGACAATCCCGGCCGCTATTACGGTCTCGACCAGGAATTCCACGCCACCATCGCCAAGGGCCTGCCCTATCCGCAGGTCGCCCATCAGATCGACATCGGTCTGGCGACGGTGAAGCGGTGCCACGAGCTGTTCCGTCCCGACGTCGCTTCGATCCGCAGTTCCTACGAGGGTCACGTCCGCATCGTCGCGGCGATCGAGGCTCGCGACGGCGAGGCGGCGGCGCGGGAGATGTCGAACCACGTCTCCGAATACACCGCGATGTTGAAGTCCTTCGCCGATCAGCGGCCCGAGTTGTTCGTCGGCTGAACCTTCGGCCGCGCGACCGGCACGAAACGAAGAAGCCCCGAGGATCGCTCCCCGGGGCTCTTTTTTCGTCGCCTCACGCGGGCTCGGCGATCACTCGTCTTCCTCGGCGTGGCGCGCCGGGATCGAGTCGGGGCCGCGCACCGCCACGTAGATCGCCGGGATGACCAGGACGGTCAGGGCGGTCGACGAGGCGAGACCGAACAGCAGCGAGATGGCGAGACCCTGGAAGATCGGGTCGGCCAGGATGAAGGCCGCGCCGATCATCGCCGCGATGGCGGTGAGGATGATCGGTTTGATGCGGATCGCCCCGGCCTCCAGCACCACCTCGCGCAACGTCATGCCGGGCTTCGCCGCATGGCGGATGAAGTCGACCAGCAGGATCGAGTTGCGCACGATGATGCCGGCGAGGGCGATGAAGCCGATCATCGAGGTGGCGGTGAACGGCGCGCCGAACAGCCAATGGCCGAAGACGATGCCGACCAGCGTCAGCGGAACCGGCGTCAGCACGACGAGCGGCACCCGGAACGAGCCGAACTGGGCCACCACCAGCAGGTAGATGCCGACCAGCGCCACGCCGAAGGCGCCGCCCATGTCGCGGAAGGTGACCCAGGTCACTTCCCATTCGCCGTCCCACAGGAAGCTCGGATGGGCCTCGTCCTCGGGCTGACCGTGCAGCGACACCGGCGGCTCGCCGTTCGGACCCCAATCGAGCTTCTTCAGCTCGTCGGAGACGGCGAGCATGCCGTAGATCGGCGCCTCGTAGGCCCCGGCGAGTTCGGCGGTGACCATCTCGGCGGGACGACCGTCGCGCCGGAAGATCGACGGCGAGGCCTTCTCCCGCTCGACCCGGACGAGATCGCCGAGCTCGACGTTGCCCTTGGCGCCGGGGACCGGCGTCGAGAGCAGCCGCTCGGTGACGGCGAGGTCGGACTTCGGCAGACGCACCACGATCTCGATCGGCTGGACGCCGGCGCCGCGATGCGAATAGCCGACCGGTACGCCGGAGAGCACCGCCCGCATGGTGTCGTAGACCGCCTGCTCGGTGACGCCGTACCACTCCAGCGACGCCTCGTTCAGGCGGAAGCGGATGCGCTCGCCGGGATCGTGGATGGTGTCGTCGACGTCGACGACGAACGGCACCTTGCCGAAGGCCTCGCGCACCTTGGCGGTGGCGGCGCGGCGCTCGGCGGCGTCGCGGCCGTAGACCTCGAGCAGCAGAGTGGACAGCACCGGCGGTCCCGGCGGCACCTCGATCACCTTCATCGCCGAACCCGCCGGCAGCTTCAGGCCGTCGTCGAGGCGATGACGGATGTCGAGGGCGATCTGGTGGCTCTGCCGCTTGCGATCGGCCTTGGGGGTCAGATTGACCTGCAGATCGCCCTGATTGGGCGAGGAGCGCAGGAAGTAGTGACGCACCAGACCGTTGAAGTTGAACGGCGCGGCGGTGCCGGCATAGGCCTGCACCGAGGCGAGCTCGGGCACGTCGGCGATCAGATCACCGGCGCGCTTGAGGGTCCGATCGGTCTCCTCGAGCGAGGTGCCCTCGGGCAGATCGAACACCACCTGCAGCTCCGAC
>JAAYVT010000197.1 GCA_012517025.1 Phyllobacteriaceae bacterium
TCGGTCGGACTGTGGATCGAGCGGCCGGAGATGGCGGCACAGCTGGCCAATCAGGTCGGCGATCTCACCGCGGCGCTTGCCGACGACCGGGTGACGGTCGAGGCGGTGCACGTGTCGAAGGGAACGCCGCCTTCGGCGCGCGCCGAAGGCGGCGCCAGCCACTTCATCGACGTCAGTCTGTGAGGGGGAGCGCGATGGCGGACGACGGCGAGGAGACCAAACGGGCGGTCGCAGTGCGGTGGGAGGGCGTCGGCACCCCCACCGTGGTCGCCAAAGGCGAGGGGCACGTCGCCGAGGCGATCGTGACGCGGGCGCGCGAGGCGGGCGTGGCGGTGGAGGAGAACCCGCTGCTCGCCAAGGCGCTGGCGGCGGTCGAGCTCGATCGGCCGATCCCGGAGGTGCTGTTCAAGGCGGTGGCCGAGGTCATCGCCTTCGTGCTGCGGGCGTCGGGAAAGCGACCCTGAGCGGCGGAATCACTCGGCGTCCGAAGGCGCGAGGCCCCACGAGGGCGAGTCGTCAGGCGCGGCAGTGGTCGATCAGGCGATCGACGAAGACGCCGCATTTGTCGAGCTCGCTCTTCTCGATGAACTCGTCGGGGATGTGGGCCTGCCCGATCGAGCCGGGGCCGACCACCACCGTCGGGATCCGCCCCATCGCCACGAACAGGCCGGCCTCGGTGCCGTAGGCGACCTTGACGTGGTCGTTGCGACCGGCGAGGCGCTTGGCGAGGACGGTGGCGTCGGAGTCGGGGGGCGTATCGAAACCGGGGAAGCCGTTGACCAGTTCGATCTCGATGCCGGTCGCCGGATCGCGGGCCTTCATCCAGGCCTCGACCTCCTCGCGGGCGAAGGCGCGCAGCTCGTCCTCGAAGGGTTGGTGATCGACGCCGGCGAGCATGCGGAACTCGAATTCGAAGACGCAGTGCTCGGGCACGATGTTGAGCGCGGTGCCGCCCCGGATCGGGCCGACGTGGGAGGTCGAGAAGGGGACGTCGTAGAGCGGATCGCGCGGGCCCTCGGTCTCGAAGCGGCGGCCGATCTCGCGGATCTTGCCGATCACCTCGGCCGCCGCCTCGACCGCGTTGACGCCGCGCGGGGCGAGCGAGGAGTGGCAGGCCTTGCCGCGCACCGTGGCGCGATAGGACCATTTCGCCTTGTGGGCGACCACCACGTCCATGTTGGTCGGCTCGCCGACGAAGGCGGCGATCGGCGGGGTCGGGGCGAGCTCGTCGATGCGGGCGAGGGCGTTGCGCACGCCGATGCAGCCGACCTCCTCGTCGTGCGAGAGGCAGAGGTGGATCGGCCGGGCGAGCGGGGTGGCCACCATCGCCGGCAGGCGCGACAGGCAGACGGCGGCGAAGCCCTTCATGTCGGAGGTGCCGCGGCCGTAGAGGCGGCTGCCGATTTCGGTCAACACGAAGGGATCGGTCGCCCAGGTCTGATCGTCGACGGGCACGACGTCGGTGTGGCCGGAGAGGACGTAGCCGGGGACGTCGCGCGGTCCGATCGTCGCCCACAGGCAGGCCTTGGTGCCGGTCGGATCGTACACCCGCTCGTGAGCGACGCCGAAGCCGTCGAGATGGTGCTCGACCCACTCGATCAGCGGCAGGTTGGAATTGCGGCTGGTGGTGTCGAAGGCGACGAGGCGGGCGAGGATCTCGGTGGCGGAAAGGGGCATCGGCGCTCGATCGAAGAGGACGAACCTGGACCGCCGGCGAGGCGGCGCGGAGGGTCAGACTAGCGGGTTTTCTCGGCGGCCGCATCGGGCCGCCGAGGCTCATGGGGCGAGCAGGCCGTGCATCAGCGCGGGGAAGTCGTGCCACGCCCCTTCGAAGGGATGGAAGGAGAAGCGCACCCGGTGGCGGCCCGCCTCCAGCCGCACGGCGCGGAAGAGCAGGTCGGCGTGGAGGATTTCCACCGGCTTGCCGTCGACCTCGACCTTCCACCAGCGATGCCAGGAATCGTTCAGCACCAGGAAGCCGGGGCGTTCCATCGTCGCGTCGATGGTCACCTCGGAATTCAGATAGCGAACGATCTCCGCCTTGCCGGGCGGGGTCGCGGCGGTGTCGTCGGTGGGCAGCGGGCCTTCGACGGCACCTTCCTCGCCGACGTGGGTGAGCAGCACTTCGCGGCGCGGGTCGAAGCCGTCCGGCCACTTGCCCTCGTCGAGGATGCGGCTGAAGTCGACGAGGCGGGCGCGATCGACGAGGAGGACGCGGGGCAGGGCGCGCGGATTTTCGTAGATCCACGTCTCCGGCCGGCCGGGGGCAGGATAGAGACCGGGGATCGCGGCGAAATGCGCGACCTCGATCAGGCGGCCGGGGGCGAGTTTCTTGTCGATCTCGCCGGCCGGGCGCGAAGTGGCGATCCACCTGAGGCCGAGCATGTCGTCGAGCAGCGCGTCCCAGGACGGGTTCAGCGCCGAGAAGGTCTTCTGCTCGGGGATGGCGACGTGGTCGATGGCGCCGGTCGCCTTGGCGTATTCGGCGAAGCGCAGCGGATTGTAGCCGAGCGTGTGCTCGAGCTCGTGCAACATGCCGAGGTTCGGCCAGTGGAAGCCGATGCCGACCAGCTCGACGCGGTCGCGGCGATCGCCCCGGTCGTTCTCGGCGATCTTCTGCTTCAGGAAGCCGACCACCGGATCCTTGGTGTCGGTGTTCAGCGCGTCGAAGGTCGCCGACGGGTAGGCGGTCGATTCGTTCGGCGCGTTGTTCCAGGCGAGATCGATCGTGGTGAAGAGGCCGAGCAGGGCCACCGCCAGGGCGCCGCCGCGCACCGAGCCGTCGCGCACCCAGACGCGGGCGAGGGTGAGCGCGCCGAGAGCGAGGACGGCGAAGACGACCGAGGTGGCGAGCGGCTTCCACACCAGGGGCAAGCGGTCGGCGTGGAGGCCGAAGGCGATCGGCAGCACGCCGAAGACGGTCGCGAGCAAGATCGCCTGGACGAGCTTCACCGCGAGTGGCGACGGACCGGGAGCGGGCTCGGTCAGCAGCCGATGGGTCAGCCAGCCGCCGAGCACCGCGATCGAGAAGCCGATCATGAAGGTGGCGTCGGCGGGACGGCGGTAGAGGTCGACGCCCGGCATCAGGTCGTAGAAGACGCGGAAGGCGGGGGTGTACCAGCCGACGGTGTAGAGCACGAAGAAGACGGCGGCGATCGCCTGCCAGCCGATCTCCTTGGCGAACAGCCGGCCACGGCCGAGGCCGGCGACCAGGATGGTCAGGATCGGGATCGCGCCGGCGTAGACCGCGCCCATGTTCTGGGCGAGATAGACGTCGGTGTAGCCGAAGGCCGGCGACGGCGGGCCCCAATAGTCGACCTTTTGATCGCCCTGGCCGAAGAGGTCGGCGATCACCGTCGAAATCAGCGCCTCGGGCGGCAGCGAGCCCTTGCCGGCGCCGACGAAGTCGATTTCCGGGCGGTTGGAATGCTCGGCGAGCAGCAGCGTCATCGTGACCGGTACGGCGACGACGAGGAGGCCGCCGACGATCACCGCGAGGCCGGGCAACAGCGTCGCGCCGAGATGGCGGACAGGCTTGTCGTGGGTGAAGATCTCCCACAGCACGTGGCCGGTCAGATAGTAGAGCGACAGCAGCGCGATCTGATCGCGGCCGAGGGCGAGGAGACCCGCCGCGACGCCGGTCCACAGGCCCCACCACATCGAGCGGCGGGCGACCATCCGCTCGACGCAGAAGAGTACCACCGGCAGCATGGCGAAGCTCATCACCTGACCGGTGTGCTGCAGGCGCCAGGCGGCCGAGCCGCCGAAGGCGAAGGCGAGGGCGGCGATCACGCCGCCGCCGGGGTGCCAGCCGCGATCTCGGAACCACAGCGCCAGGGCGAGACCGCCGACGGCGAGCTGGGCGAACACGGCGGCGTCCATCGCCTGGGCGCTCGGATCGGGATCGAGCAGCGCCAGCACGAAGAACATGGGCACGAAGATCAGCGACTGCGGGTCGGAGATCTGCGGCCAGCCGGCGAAGATCCAGGGGTTCCAGGTGATGCCCCGGCCCTCGTGGATCGAATGGGCGAGGAAGCCGAGCTGAGCGCGGAAATGCGCCTCGGCGTCCCACGGCACGGTCAGGCCGCCGAACAACCACGGCCGGGTCAGCCAGGCCCAGGCCAGCGCCAGGGTTAGGAGGACGAACCAGAGCCCCGGTTCGCCGATCCGGCCGGCACGTCCGGCGCGGTCATCCGGCACGGGAAGTCTCCTCGGCGTCGGCGGCGGCATCGGCGGCGTCGAAGCCGATCGCCTCGCTCACGAAATAGAGCGGCCGGCGCTTCACCTCGGAGAAGACGTGGCCGAGGTACTCGCCGATGATGCCGAGACCGATCAGCTGGACGCCGGAGAAGAACAGGATCGCCACCATCAGCGAGGGGAAGCCGGGGACGTCGGCGCCGACGATGATGGTCTTGACCACCACGTAGAGGCCGTAGATCAGCGCGGTCAGCGAGACGATCGAGCCGATCACCGCCCAGACCTTCAAGGGCAGGGTGCCGAAGGAGGTGATGGCGGCCACCGCCAGACGCAACAGCTTGACGAAGCCCCAGGAGGAGGCACCGGTCTGGCGTTCCTCCATGGTCACCGGAATGGTGGTGGTGCGGAAGCCGGCCCAGGCGAACAGCCCGCGGTTGAAGCGATTGCGCTCCGGCATGGCGAGGAAGGCGTCGATCACCTTGCGGTCGAAGGCGCCGAAGTCGCCGGTCTCGCGGTCGACGCGGATCTCGCTCATGTAGTCGAAGGCCTTGTAGAAGGCCTTGGAGAAGGCGTTGCGCAGGAAGCTGCCGCGATCGAGGTCGACCCGGCGGGCGTAGACCGCGTCGTAGTCGCCGTCGTTCCAATGGGCGAGCAGCTCGGGGATTGCCTCCGGAGGATGCTGTAGGTCGCTGTCCATCACCACCACCACGTCGCCGGAGGTGTGGGCGAGGCCGGCGGTGACCGCGATCTCCTTGCCGAAGTTGCGCGAGAAGGTGACGATCTTGAGGTTCGGGACGTGGGCCCGCGCCTCCTTCAGACGTTCCCAGGTGTCGTCGCGCGAGCCGTCGTCGACGCAGACGATCTCGAAGGGGACGCCCACCTCCCGCAGCACCGGTACGAGGCGCGCGAAGAGGCGGTCCAGACCGTCGCGTTCGTTGTGCATCGGCATCACCACGCTGACGAGGCGGGCTCGAAGCGCGGTTCGCGTCGGGGTCGCCGGCGCAATCGTCATGGTCTCGGTCCTTTCACTGGGGCGACCGCTCGTGTATCCAGGGGCCCCGGGCATGCGGGTGAAGACTTCGCCGGTATTCGCCGAGGCGTCAATGGCGAACTCCCCCGACGTCGCGCGCGGGTGGGTTTCGCCGAACGGGAGGAGCGAAGGGTGTCGTCCATCGTCCTGTGCGCCGACGACTTCGGTCTGTCGTCGGCGATCGACGCGGGGATCCTCGGGCTGGTCGGAGCGGGTCGGTTGTCGGCGACCGGCTGCATGGTGGCGGGCGAGCGGTTCGAGGCGGATGCCGCCGCGCTGCGCGCGGTAGCTGATCGCATCGACGTCGGTCTGCATCTGACCCTCACGCAATTGCCGCCGCTCGCGCCGGTGCCGTCGATCGATCCGACCGGCGCGCCCGCGTCGCTCGGTCGCGTCCTCGGTCGGGCGTTGACGGGCCGTCTCGCCTACGCGGAGATCGCGGCGGAGATCGGGCGACAGGTCGATCGTTTTCGGGCGGTGGTCGGGCGCGAGCCCGACTTCGTCGACGGTCATCAGCACGTGCATCTGTTCCCGGGGGTCCGGCGGGCGTTGTTCTCGCTGTTCGACGAAGGTGTGCTCGACGCGCGCCGTACGTGGCTGCGCGACTGTCGCGAGAGCCCGGCGACGATCGTGCGGCGCGGCGTCGAGGTGCCGAAGGCGCTGTTCATCGCGGCGCTGGCGAGCGGCTTCGCGGCGCAGGCGAGGGTGCGGGGCATCGCCGTCAACCGAGGCTTCGCCGGCATCACGGCGTTCCGCCCCGAGGCCTTCGCCGGGACGTTTCCGAAGTTCCTGCGCGATCTCGAGCCGGGGGCGCTGGTGATGTGCCATCCCGCCGACGCGGCGGCGCCGGCGGACGCCTCCGACGAAATCGACCGGGCGCGGCGGGCGGAATACGCCTATCTGTCGAGCGACGCCTTCCTCGCCGCACTCGCGGCGGCGGGAGTGCGGCCGGCACGGTTCGCCGTCGCCTCAGTCGCGGGCGAAGGCGCGGGCGAGTAGCTCGGCGGCGTCGGGATCCTCGTCGAACTCGACGACGCCGACGTCGAGCGTGATCCACAACGGGCCGTCGTCGCCGGGCAGCGAAAAGGCGGTGGTCTCGAGGATGCCGGCGATGCGCTCGGCGACGGGGCGGGCGGTCTCGACGTCGGTCGCCGGCAGGACGAGCGCGAGACGGTCGCCGCCGGCGCGGGCGGCGAGGTCCTCGCCGCGCACCAGGCGGGCGACGATGCGGCCGATCTGGGCGAGCAGGCGATCACCCGCGGCCCAACCGCGCTCCTCGTTGACGTCGGCGAGCTCGACGACGCGGAAGCCGACGACCGCGAGCGGGCGATCCTCGTCGCGGGCGTCGTCGAGAAGGCCGGCGAGGTGTTCCATCAGGAAGGCGCGGCGATAGAGGCCGGTGACCGAATCGAGCGTGCGCTCGTGGCGGGTGTCGCCGTAGGCGGTCTTCAGGGCGAGGCGCAGGCGATGCTCGGTCATCGCGGCGATCACCCGTTCGGCGAGGAGATCCTCGCCTTCCTCGGCGAAGACGACGTCGGTGGCGCCGGCGTCGCGGGTCGCCTCGACCAGCCGCGGTTCGCTCTCGCCGGTCAGCACCACCGCCGGCAGGGCGAAGGTGTCGGGGTTGCGGCGCAGCATCTCGAGCACGTCGACGGCGTCCTCGAGCGGCAGGTTGACCACCACCGCGTCGAAGGGGCGGCGCTCCAGATAGTCGACGGCGGTGTCGATGGTGAAGGCGCCGATCAGGGTGGCGTGTTTGGCGAGCGCCCGTTCGATGCCGAAATAGCGGATGCCGGCGCCGATCACCAGGACGTGGGCGTCGCGCAGCGGATCGCCGAAATCGGGCTCGACCCGCGACAGGCCGAAGCGCGAGGCGGTGTCGAGGCGGCGCAGGATCTCCTCGCGCATGGTGGCGAGGCGGGCGAGCGAGCCGAGGCGGGCGGAGACGTGGCCGACCGACCACGGCGCGCGCAGCACGTCGGCGACGCCGATCGGGCGGTCGTCCGGCCGCGAGGTCTCCTCCAACGCCACCACCGGCAGGCGGCGGGCGCCGCGCAGCATGGTCATGCGGGCGGCGGCGTCGAGATAGCGGGTGCGCTCGACCGCGCCGTCGGTGCCGGCGAAGTTCAGCACCACCACGTCGGGGCGGTCGCGGCCGTCGCGCTCGGCGGCGCGGGCGAGCGGCACGGCGCGGACGTCCCAGCCGTCGGCGCGGATGCCGTCCCACAGGCGGCGGGTTTCGGGGCGGGGCGTTTCTTCGACGACGAGGACGCGTCCACGACAGGACATGGCGGCAGGATCTCCCGGATGGGAAATTCTACCGCGCCGGTGGTTTACGAAACCTTCACCATCGCGGCGCCGGTCAGGGCAGCGTCATCAGATGATGGGCCATGCCGGAGCGCAGCACCCGACCGGAGGGGCCGCGGGCGATCGCCGGCACGGTGAACACCTTGACCGGGATCGCGGCGAGACCGACCCGCGCCTCGGCGACGGCGGCGCGGAAGCGGGCCTCGTCGAAGCGGCGACCGGGCGAGGGGACGACGGCGGCGGCGACGGCGGGGCCGCCGGCATCGCCGTCGACCACCAGCGCGGCGGCGTCCGCGATCCCCTCGACGCCGCGATAGACGGCGTCGACGGCGGCGAGGTCGTGCAGGGTCTGGCCGATGCGGACGAGATCGTCGATGCGGCCGGCGAGCTCGCAGGTCGGCGGCTGGGCGGTGACGATGCGGGCGCCGAGGCCGGTCGCAATCCAGCCCTCGGCGTTGCGGGGACGCTGGCCACGATCCTGGCCGGAGGCCGGCCAATTGAAGTGCGGCACCATCGCGCCGCGGACCTGGACTTCGCCGCCGAGCGGGCGGCCGGACGTCATGTGGCCGGCGAGCTGCGGGATCGCCTTCAGCCGCAGCTCCAGCAGCACCGGGGCGTTGGCGGTGTCGGCGGGGGCGGCGCAGGGGCCGACCGGCAGGGCGCGCGGTCCGCTCGGCTCGGGGCGGCGGCGGGCCACCAGTCCATAGGCGCCGAGCGGGGTGACGTCGACGACGTCGCCGGCGGGCATCGGCGCGTCGAGCGGGTCGTCTTCGGCGACCGCCAGGATCGTCGCGGCGACGCGGTGGAGCGACAGCCGATCGGCGAGACGGGCGGCGATGCGGGCGGGCACGACGACATGGGTGGCGCCGTGGCGGGCGGCCTCCTCGGCGAGCACGTCGGTGGCGCGCGGCAGGCCGAGCACCAGGGTGGCGCCGCCGATCAGCCAGGGCACCAGCACCGCGCCGAGGCCGATCGTGCCGGACAGGGCGAAGGGCGAGATCACCACCGATTCGGCGCCGATGCCGGCCTCCAGCAGGCTCATCAGGCCGGTGGCGATCCAATGATTGTGCGAGCGCGGCAGCGGCAGGCGACGGTCGGCGTCGGCGCTCTCGTCGGTGTCGGCGTCGAGCGGCAGGGGGGCGATCTCGACGGTCAGGGCGTGGTCGGCGGCGTTGCCGCGACGGGGGATCTCGGGCGCCCGGCCGAGCGCGGCGGCCTCGTCGAACACCGCGGCGAGATCGACCAGCCCGTCGGGCAGGTCGCCGCCGGCGCCGAACACGAAGCGGATCTGGAAGACGTCGGCGGCGACGTCGCGCAGACGCACGCCGTGGGTCTCGTCCTCGGTGTGGGCGACGGTGACGACGGCGCGGGCGGAGAGGCGGCGGCAGAGATCGGTGGCCTCGGCCTCGCGAGCGGACAGCGCCAGCGGCGCGACGATCAGGCCGGCGCGCGAGGCGGCGAGGAGGGCGACCACCGCGTCGACGGTCGGCGGCATCTGCATGACGATCACCTGATCGGTCAGTAGGCCGAGGGCGGAAAAGAAGGCGGCGAGCGCCTCGACGCGGGTGTCGAGGCGGCGCCAGGTCAGGCTCTCGGCCGGGCCACCGGTCCATTCGGCACGGTCGGCGAAGTCGGCGAGGGCGAGGCGGTCGGGGTGGGCGTCGGCGTTGCGGGCGACGATCTGGTCGAGGGTGACGCGACCCCAGGCGCCGGTGGCGGCGTGGGCGCGCGATTCCTCCTCGCGGGCGACGATCATGGTTTCCCCCCTTCCTCCGTCCCGCCGGCGCGGACCCACCACGCGGGCAGCGTCCAGCCGGATCCCGGAGTGTTGCGCGGATGTTCGATTCGCGTCCAGTGGGCGACCCACTGACCGGGCAGATGAAACAGCGGAACCACACCGAATTCCGCCATCAGGAGCCGATCGAGCAGGCGCGTGGCGGAGACCAGCTCGGGGCGGGTGCGCGCGGCGATCAGGGCGGCGATCGCCGCGTCGACCGCCGGGCTCTTCACGCCGGGCAGGTTGAAGGAGCCCTCTTCGTCGGCGGCGGCCGACGACCAGCGATGGATCTGCTCGTTGCCGGGGGAGGCGGTGCCGGGCCAGATCCACATCGTGGCGTCGAAGTCGAAGGTCTTGCGGCGCAGCTCGTATTGGGCGGAATCGACGGTGCGGAGGCGCGCCTCGATGCCGAGGGCGGCGAGCGTGCGCTGCCAGCCCATGGCGAGGCGTTCCTGTTCGCGGGTCTGGGTCAGGATCTCGAAAGCGAAGGGAGTGCAGTCGGCAGAGACCAGACGCTCGCCGTCGAGCCGCCAGCCGGCGGCGCGCAACAGGTCGAAGGCGGCCCTCAGCGCATGGCGATCGCGCCCCGAGCCGTCGGTCTTCGGCATCTTCCACGAGCCGTCGAGGAAGGCGGACGGCACCGCGCCGGGGAAGGGGGCGAGCAGGGCGCGCTCGCGCTCGTCGGCGGGGCGGCCGTAGGCGGAGAGCTCGGAGCCGTCGAAATAGCCGACTTGCCGCTCGTAGAGCCCCCAGTCGAGATTGCGGTTCGCCCATTCGAAGTCGAAGAGGCGCATCAGCGCCTCGCGCACCCGCACGTCGGCGAAGAGCGGCCGGCGCATGTTCAGCGCGAAACCGGTCATGCCGCGCGGCACGTCGAGGGGGAAGGTCTCCTTGACGACGCGGCCCTCGGCGACGGCGGGGAAGTCGTAGGCGGTCGACCAGCGGCCGGGGTCGCTCTCCGGCAACAGATCGACGATGCCCTTCTTGAAGGCCTCGAGCAGGGCGTTGCGGTCGCGGAAATATTCCCAGCGCAGCTCGTCGGCGTTGTAGAGGCCGCGCCGGACCGGCAGGTCCTTCGCCCAGTAATCCGGATCGCGGCCGAGCACCACGCGGGCGCCGGGCTCCACCGTGGTCACCCGGTAGGGGCCGGAGCCGATCGGCGGATCGAGGCGGGTCGCCTCGAACTCGCGATCCTTCCAATCGTGGGCCGGCAGGATCGGCATCAGGCCGAGGATCAGCGGCAGCTCGCGATTGTCGCCGGACTTGAGGCGGAAGCGCACGGTCCGCGCGTCGACCGCCTCGACCTCGTCGACGTCGCGGTAGTTGGCGCGCATGTAGGGCAGGCCCTTCTCGCTCAACGTGCGGAAGGAGAAGATCACGTCGTCCGGGGTGACCGGCGTGCGATCGGAAAAGCGGGCCTCGGGACGCAGGCGGAAGGTGACGGTGGCGCGGTCGTCGGAGACGTCGATCGTTTCGGCGAGCAGGCCGTAGAGCGTGAACGGCTCGTCGAGGCTGCGCTCCATCAGGCTTTCCCAGACGTTCGAGCCTTCGGCGCCGAAGCGCAGGCCGGTCGCGGCGTTGCCCTTGAAGACGAACGGGTTCAGCGAATCGAACGAGCCGACCACGCCGACGGTGATGCGCCCGCCCTTGGGGGCGGCCGGATCGGCGTAGGGAAAATGGTCGAAGTCGGGCGGCAACGCCGCCTCGCCGTGGACGGCGATCGCCGGACGGGGCGCGGCGGCGACCGCGGCGGGGACGGCGAAGAGCGCGGCGAGCGCCAGGACCGCTGCGCCGACGCGCGACCGGACGCGTCGAATCGCCTCGCTCGGCGCGATCGGATGCGCTGCGCCGTGGCTTCGAGCCTGCACCGTTGCTCTCCCTTCCTCGCCGTCGACGGGGCGAGCCGCGTGCGGTGGGCCGCCGCGAATCTCGGCGGGATGCTAACACGGGCTCGACCCGAGGCGACCGCGACACACCGATCGACGACCTCGTCGGCGGTCCGTTCGGCAGGCTGGAAATCACGCGCGCGAGAGGCTATGGATCGAGGCGAACTCGGGCGGGACATGGTTTCGCCCAGATCGGCCGGCATGTCCGGCCGGGCGTCCGACGGTTCGGGTACGAGCCGGCGACACGGTGGATTCTCGCCGCGGACGGTGGTCGTGGGAGCGCGGATGTCTCCCCGACGACGGTGCGGTCGACTTCGAGGATGTGGTTTCCATGGCTGACAGCTTCCTTCGTCCGGCGGTTTCGACGATGCGGTCCGGCATCGCCGGCGCCCTGATCGCCGTTCTCGCCCTCGCCGCCGCGCCGACGATCGCCTCGGCGCAGACCGCGGCGCCGGCGACGAAGCCGGCGGCGAAGCCGGCGCCGGCCACCAAGCCCGCCCCGGCCGAACCGGCCAAGGACGCCGCCGCGCCGGAAGATCCGCTGCCGTGGATCAAGATCTGCTCCAAGGACGCCGACAAGAAGAACGTCTGTCTGGTCGCCAAGGAGCTCCGGTCGCAGGAAGGTCAGCTCGTCGCCTCGGTGGCGTTGCGCGACATCGAGGGCGATTCGAAGAAGGTGCTGCTGATCGCGGTGCCGCCGGTGGTGCTGATCCAGCCCGGCATGCGGGTGCAGATCGACAAGGGCAAGCAGCTCGAGGCGAAGTACACCATCTGCTTCCCCAACGCCTGCTACGCCGAGATGGAGATCGCCGATCAGGCGATCGCCGAGATGAAGAAGGGCAAGGCCCTGGTCGTCACCTCGCTCAACATCCAGCAGAAGCCGATGGCGTTCCCGTTCCTGCTCTCCACCTTCAAGAAGGCGGCCGAGGGCGAGGGCATCGATCCGAACGCCGGCCAGCAGAATCAGGAGCAGCTGCAGCAGGAGCTGCAGAAGCGCGCCGAGGAAGCGGCCAAGAAGCTGCAGGGCGGCGACGCCGCCAAGCCGGCCGACGCGCCCGCCACGCCGGCCCCTGCGCCCGCGCCGGCCGAGGCACCGAAGCCCTGATCGGCTTCTTCCGAACGGATTTGCGAAAGGCGCGCGCCGAGCGATCGGCGCGCGCCTTTCGTCTTCCGTCGGTCCGTGTCCCTCCCGAGTGGCGGGCGGCGGTCGCGGGAGGGAAGATGGCGCCGATCGTCGCGTCCGTTTTGGCGCGACGCCGGCGACGGCGGCCCGCCGTCGGACCGGTTCGGGAGGCGCACCGATGTTTCGTGATCTCGTCAACCGCTATGCGACGCCGTTCGTCACCGGCCTCTTCGTGATCTCGTTCGTCTCGGGGCTGTCGCTGTTCTTCCACGTCGGCACGGCGGCGTTCCGCGGCATGCACGAATGGCTCAGCCTCGTCCTGGCGGTGCCCTTCGTGCTGCACGTCTGGAAGAATTGGCTGCCGCTGATGAGCTATCTGAAGCGCGGTTGGCTGGTCTGGCCGCTCGGCGTCTGTCTGGTGGCGGGGCTCGCCTTCGCCGTCCCCGGCATGGTCGAAGTCGGCGGCATCGGCGGCAATCCGCAAATGGCGATGTATCGGGCGATGGGCGACGCGCGCATCGCCGATCTGGCGCCGGTGCTCAAGGTCACGCCGGAGGAGCTCGATCGGCGGCTGGCGCGGGTCGGCCTGACCGGCGTCGACCACGCCACCTCGCTCGCCGCCGCCGCGAAGGCCGCCGGCATGGAGGAGCGGCACGTGATCTTCTCGGTGATCCTGCCGCACTGAGGGTGGGGTTCACACCGCGATCTTGGCGCGGACCGCCTCCGGGTCGACGTCGTCCTTCGAGCCTTCGATCACCACCTCGCCGCGATCGAGCACGGTGTAGTGGTCGGCGAGGTCGCGGGCGAAATCGAAATACTGCTCGACCAGCACGATCGCCATCGTGCCTTTGCCGCGCAGATATTCGAGCGCTCGGCCGATGTCTTTGATGATCGAGGGCTGGATGCCCTCGGTCGGCTCGTCGAGGACGAGCAGGCGCGGCTTGGTGACCAGCGCCCGGCCGATCGCGAGCTGCTGCTGCTGGCCGCCGGAGAGGTCGCCGCCGCGCCGCCGCATCATGTCGCCGAGCACGGGAAAGAGCTCGAACACCTCGTCGGGGATCTGGCGCTCGGACCGCGGCAGACAGGCGAAGCCGGTGCGCAGGTTCTCCTCGACGGTGAGGAGCGGGAAGATCTCGCGGCCCTGCGGCACGAAGGCGATGCCGGCGCGGGCGCGGTCGTAGGTGGCGGTGTGGCCGAGATCGGCGCCTTCCCAGGTGATGCGACCCTTGGCGATCGGCTTCTGGCCGACGATGGCGCGCATCAGCGAGGTCTTGCCGACGCCGTTGCGGCCGAGCACGCAGGTGATCTCGCCGACCTTGGCGGTGGTGGAGACCGAGCGCAGGGCCTGGGCGGCGCCGTAGAAGAGATCGACGTTTTCGACGGTCAGCATGACTCAGCGCCCCAGATAGACTTCGATGACCTTCGGGTCGTTCGCCACATGGTCGATGGTGCCTTCCGAGAGCACGCCGCCCTCGTGCAGCACCGTCACCTTGACGCCGAGCTCGCGGACGAAGGCCATGTCGTGTTCCACCACCACCACCGACTTGCCGGAGGCGTGGATCTCGCGCAGCAGCGCCGCCGTCTGCATGGTCTCGGCGTCGGTCATGCCGGCGACCGGCTCGTCGACCAGCAGGAGTTTCGGCTCCTGGGCGAGCAACATGCCGATCTCCAGCCACTGTTTCTGGCCGTGGCTGAGGTTCTTGGCGAGTTCGGCGCGCCGGTCGATCAGTTTGACGGTGGTCAGGATCTCGTCGATGCGGGCGCCCTCGACGCCGGTCAGGCGATGGAAGAGGGTGGCGAAGGGGCGACGATCGGCCTTCAGCGCGAGATAGATGTTGTCCTCGACGGTGTGGCTCTCGAACACCGTCGGCTTCTGGAACTTGCGGCCGATGCCGAGCTCGGCGATCGCCGCCTCGTCGAGGGTGGTGAGGTCGATCGAGCCGCGCTCGAACAGCACCTCGCCCTCGTCGGGACGGGTCTTGCCGGTGATGCAGTCCATCATCGTGGTCTTGCCGGCGCCGTTGGGGCCGATGATGGCCCGCATCTCGCCCGGCGCGATGACGAGGCTCAGCCCCTTCAGGGCCTTGAAGCCGTCGAAGCTCACCTTGACGTCGTCGAGATAGAGCAGGCTCTGGCTGGCGATCTCGAGGTTCATCATCTCGGGGTCCTCGCGAGTGTCGTGGGGGCGAGTGTCGTCGGGGCGAGCGTCGTCGGGCGGCGCGTCATTCGGCCGGGGCCGGGGTCGGATCGACGTCGGCGGGCGGCCGCGCCTTGCGTTTGGCCCACAGGTCCTCGACCGTGCCGACGATGCCGCGCGGCAGGAACAGGGTCACCAGCACGAACAGCGCACCGAGGGCGAA
>JAAYVT010000198.1 GCA_012517025.1 Phyllobacteriaceae bacterium
CCGACCGGGCACAGGTCGACGATGTTGCCCTGCAGCTCCGAGGCCATCGCAGTCTCGAGATAGGTGGTGATCTCGACGTCTTCGCCGCGCGAAATCAGACCCATGTCGGCGGTGCCGGCGACTTCCGCGGTGAAGCGGACGCAGCGTGTACACTGGATGCAGCGCGTCATCACCGTCTTGACCAGCGGACCGATGTCCTTGTCCTCGACGGCGCGCTTGTTCTCGGCGAACCGGCCGGCGTCGCCGCCGAAGGCCATCGCCTGATCCTGCAGATCGCATTCGCCGCCCTGATCGCAGATCGGGCAGTCGAGCGGATGGTTGATCAGCAGGAATTCCATAACGCCCTCACGGGCGCGCTTGACCATCGGCGTCTTGGTGAAGACTTCCGGGGCCTCGCCGTTGGGGCCGGGGCGCAGGTCCTTGACCGCCATGGCGCAGGAGGCCTGCGGCTTCGGCGGACCACCCTTCACCTCGACCAGACACATGCGGCAGTTGCCGGCCACCGAGAGCCGTTCATGGAAGCAGAAACGAGGCACTTCGGCGCCCGCCGCCTCGCAGGCCTGGAGAAGCGTCGCTTCCGGTGCGACGTCGATCTCGATGCCGTCGATCTTGATCTTGGCCATGCCCGTTCCTCACTCCGCCGCCACGCGCGCCGCCGCCTTGGCGGAGGCGATGCGTTCTTCGATCACCGGGCGGAAATTCCTGATCAGCGCCTGGACCGGCCATGCGGCCGCGTCGCCGAGCGCGCAGATGGTGTGACCCTCGATCTGCTTCGACACCTGGAACAGCATGTCGATTTCCTTCGGGTCGGCGGTGCCCTTCACCAGACGCTCCATCACCCGCCACATCCAGCCGGTGCCTTCGCGGCACGGCGTGCACTGGCCGCAGCTCTCGTGACGGAAGAAGTAGGAGATGCGCGCGATCGCCTTGATGACGTCGGTCGACTTGTCCATGACGATCAGGCCGCCGGTGCCGAAGCTCGACCCGATGCCGCGCATGCCGTCGAAGTCCATCTGCGCGTCCATGATCTGGTCGGCGCGCACGATCGGGCAGGAGGCGCCGCCGGGGATCACCGCCTGGAGATTGTCCCAGCCGCCGATGATGCCTCCCGCGTGCTTCTCGATCAGGTCCTTGAACGGAATGCCCAGCTCTTCCTCGACGACGCACGGCTTGTTGACGTGGCCGGAGATCATGAAGAGCTTGGTGCCGGTGTTGTTGGCTCGGCCGAAGCCGGCGAACCACGCCCCGCCGCGCCGCAGGATGGTCGGCGCCACCGCGATCGATTCGACGTTGTTGACGGTGGTGGGACAGCCCCACAGGCCGACGTTGGCCGGGAACGGCGGCTTCAGCCGCGGCTGGCCCTTCTTGCCCTCGAGGCTCTCGAGCAGCGCGGTCTCTTCACCGCAGATGTAGGCGCCGGCGCCGTGATGGACGTAGAGGTCGAACGGCCAGCCGTGGACGTTGTTCGGCCCGAGCAGGTTCGCCGCGTAGCACTCGTCGATCGCCGCCTGCAGCGCCTCGCGCTCGCGGATGAACTCGCCTCGCACGTAGATGTAGGCGGCATGCGCGCCCATCGCGAAGGAGGCGAGAAGACAGCCCTCGATCAGGTGATGCGGGTCGTTCCTGAGGATCTCGCGATCCTTGCAGGTGCCCGGCTCCGATTCGTCGGCGTTGACCACCAGATAATGCGGCCGGCCGTCGGAGACCTTGGGCATGAACGACCACTTCAGACCGGTCGGGAAGCCGGCGCCGCCACGGCCGCGCAGGCCCGAGGCCTTCATCTGGTCGATGATCCAGTCGCGACCCATCTCCAGGATCTGCTTGGTGCCGTCCCAGAGGCCACGCGACATCGCGCCCTTCAGGCTCTTGTCCTGAAGACCGTAGATGTTGGTGAAGATGCGATCCTTGTCCTGGAGCATCGGTTTCTTCCCACTCGCCTCTTCGCACCCGCCCGGCTCGCGCCGGATCTCATGCCCCGCCCGCCGCCGACGGGCGCGAAATTCAGTTGCCGCCGCCGGTCGCCACGATGTGGACCCGGTAGGAGCCGTCGTAGACGCCCGGATCGCTCAGCACCGTCGCCCCGCCCTCCGGCTCGCAGCCGACGCGGCCGTTCTGCGGACCCGGCTTCGGCGTCTCGCCGCGCGCGAAGGCGTCGAGGATGGCCTCGAAGCTCGCCGGGGTCAGATCCTCGTAGGTGTCCTTGTCGACCGCCATCATCGGCGCGTTGACGCAGGCCCCCAGGCACTCGACCTCCTCCCACGAGAACTTGCCGTCGGCGGAGAGCTCGTGGGCGTGCGGCGCGATCTTGCGCTTGCACACCTCGACCAGCGCCTCGGCGCCCCGCAGCATGCACGGCGTGGTGCCGCAGATCTGCACGTGGGCGACGGTGCCGACCGGCGCGAGCTGGAACTGGGTGTAGAAGGTCGCGACCTCCAACACCCGGATGTACTTCATGCCGAGTTTGTCGGCGACCCACTCGATCGCCGCCCGCGACACCCAACCTTCCTGATCCTGCGCACGCATCAGGAAGGGGATCACCGCCGACGCCTTCTTTTCGGCCGGGTAATGGGTGAGCAGCATTTGCGCCCAAGACTCGTTCTCGGGCGTGAAGGCGAAGGAGGCCGGTTGGACCTCGGCGGGTGCGAGCCTGCGGACGCTCATGAAATCCTCGGCGGCTGATCGTTCATGTTCCAGATCGACTCGAAACAGGCCCCACAGATCACCTCGAGGGCGTGAGGCCGTTCCTCGTCCATGTCCATCGCCTTCGCGCAGTCGTCACACCACGCGCAGGCCGTACCGCGATCGTCCTCGAACCAGTGGAAGCCGCAAGTCTCGCCGTCGACGAGCGCGGCCGCGACGGCCGTGCAGGCGATGGCCACGTGCTGGCGCCCGTGGTGGGGACAATCGATCTCCCTCATCGATCGACGTCGCCGAAAACGATGTCGAGCGAGCCCAGGATCGCCGCGACGTCGGCGAGCATGTGACCCCGATTGAGCAGGTCCATCGCCTGAAGATGCGCGAAGCCGGGCGCGCGGATCTTGCAGCGATAAGGCTTGTTGGTGCCGTCGGAGACGAGGTAGACGCCGAATTCGCCCTTGGGCGCCTCGACGGCGGCATAGACCTCGCCCTCGGGCACGTGGAAGCCCTCGGTGAACAGTTTGAAGTGGTGGATCAGCGCCTCCATCGAGCGCTTCATCTCGCCGCGCTTCGGCGGCACCACCTTGTGATTTTCGGCGGAGACCGGACCGGTCTTCTCCTTGCCGAGCAGGCGCTCGACGCACTGCTTCATGATGCGGGTCGACTGACGCATCTCGAACATGCGGATGAGATAGCGGTCGTAACAGTCGCCGTTCTTGCCGATGGCGATGTCGAACTCCATCTCGTCGTAGCACTCGTAGGGCTGCGACTTGCGCAGATCCCACTTGGCGCCCGAGCCGCGCAGCATCACACCGGAGAAGCCCCAGGCGTAGGCGTCGGCGAGCGACACCACGCCGATGTCGACGTTGCGCTGCTTGAAGATGCGGTTGTCGGTCAAGAGGCCTTCGAGGTCGTCGATCACCTTCGGGAAGGCGTCGCACCACTTGCCGATGTCCTCGACCAGCTTCGCCGGGATGTCCTGATGGACGCCGCCGACGCGGAAATAGTTGGCGTGCATGCGGGCGCCGCAGGCACGCTCGTAGAACTGCATCAGCTTCTCGCGTTCCTCGTAGCCCCACAGCGGCGGGGTCAGCGCGCCGATGTCGAGCGCCTGCGAGGTGACGTTGAGGAGATGCGACAGCAGGCGGCCGATCTCGCAGAACAGCACGCGGACGAGCTGGCCGCGCTTCGGCACCTCGAGCCCGATCAGCTTCTCCGCCGCCATGCAGAAGGCGTGCTCCTGGTTCATCGGAGCGCAGTAGTCGAGGCGGTCGAAATA
>JAAYVT010000199.1 GCA_012517025.1 Phyllobacteriaceae bacterium
AGGGGTTCTGCGGATTGCGGATCATCCGCACCATGTCGGCGCCGTCGAGGATCGGCATCACCCAATCGAGGATCAGGATGTCCGGATTGGCGCGATCCATCGCCTCGAGGCCGGAGGCTCCGTCCTCCGCCTCGACGATGCGGCGCGCGCCGAACCCCTGCAACATCGTGCGCAGGATCGTGCGCATGTAGGCGCTGTCCTCGACGACCAGAAAGGTCAGAGACGAAAGATCGAGATTCACCGGGCTCTCCCTCGTGCCCCCGACGATCTCGCAGAAAGGTGAACGAGCGGTTTCCGGATCTGCTGCGACGACCGGCCACGGTCCGTAAGTTCGCGTATGGGCAAAAGTCGGGCCCTTGATCATGGTCAAAGTGCTGCGAAATCCTGTAAGTCTAATAAAGGTGCCGGCACGGCCGGACACCGCAGGGCAGTCGCTCCGTCGCGGAGGCGACCGCCGAGACGAGCAGCCGGAGAGGGCATCCGCCGCCGAGGGGCGCTCCGCCGCCGACGACCATCGGGTCGCGAGGCGAGGCGGGAGGCGAATGCGTTCCTCCTCGCACAAGAGAACAACTCGAGGACGGACATGAACTATCAGTCGATTTTCGAGGGCGCGATCGACCAGCTCAAAGCCGAGAAGCGCTACCGGGTCTTCGCCGACCTCGAGCGCATCGTCGGCCGGTTTCCGCACGCGATCTGGCGCAAGGCCGATCAGGCCCGCGAGGTCGTGATCTGGTGTTCCAACGATTATCTCGGCATGGGTCAGCACCAGAGCGTGCTCGGCACCATGGTCGACACCGCGCTCGGCATGGGCGCCGGCGCCGGCGGCACCCGCAACATCTCCGGCACCAACCATCCGCTGGTCGAGCTCGAGGCCGAACTCGCCGACCTGCACGGCAAGGAGGCGGGTCTCGTCTTCACTTCCGGCTTCGTCTCCAACGAGGCGGCGATCTCGACCATCGCGCACCTGCTGCCCGATTGCCTGATCCTCTCCGACGAACTCAACCACGCCTCGATGATCGAAGGCATCCGTCGCTCGGGCTGCGAGAAGAAGATCTGGCGGCACAACGACACCGAACACCTCGAGGAACTGCTCGCCGCCGCGGCGCCGGAACGGGCGAAGCTGATCGTCTTCGAGAGCGTCTATTCGATGGACGGCGACGTCTCGCCGATCGCCAAGATCTGTGACCTCGCCGAGAAGTACGGCGCGCTCACCTACATCGACGAGGTGCACGCGGTCGGCATGTACGGTCCGCGCGGCGGCGGCATCGCCGATCGCGAGGGCCAGATGCACCGCATCGACGTCATCGAGGGCACGCTCGCCAAGGCCTTCGGCACGCTCGGCGGCTACATCACCGGCACGAAGGCGATCTGCGACGCGGTGCGTTCCTATGCGCCGGGCTTCATCTTCACCACCGCCCTGCCGCCGGCGATCGCGGCGGCCGCCGCCGCGTCGATCCGGCATCTGAAGCGGTCCTCGGCGGAGCGCGACATGCAGCAGCGCCAGGCGCAGCGCACCAAGGACGTGCTCGGTGCGGCCGGTATCCCGGTGATGCCGTCGTCGACCCACATCGTGCCGGTGTTGGTCGGCGATCCCGACCTGTGCAAGCAGGCCTCCGACCTGCTGCTCGAGGTGCACGGCATCTACATCCAGCCGATCAACTATCCGACCGTGCCGCGCGGCACCGAGCGACTGCGGATCACGCCGACGCCGTTCCACGACGACGCGCTGATCGACACGCTGCGCGACGCGCTCACCGACGTGTGGAAGCGCCTCGGGCTGCCGCTCTCCGGCCCGGTCGATCTCTCGGCGCTCGGCGAAGACGAGCCGGTGGCGCGGATGGCGATGACGCGCGCCGGCGGCTGATCGCGCCACGCCCCCTCCCCGTCCCGATCACGGGACGGATCGACGTTCTCCGGCCCCGGTCTCGCACCGGGGCCGTTTCGTTTTCCGCCTCGGTGCGGCCGAGTTCACCGCGGCAGACCGAAGGCGCGGACGAAGCCCTCGCCGCCGCTCTGCGGATTCTGACAGAGCCGGGCGCGAGCGACCTGGATCTCGACCCGGCCGGGCGGTACCTCGACGCCGAGATTCGCCCGCGCGCCGCACCACGCCTCCTGATAGGGATCGCAGCCGGCCCGCATCAGACGGCCGCGTTTCATCGGGCGGCCCTCGAAGAGCAGCACGTAGCCGACCTCGCTCTCGTTCGGGCGCCAGCGATACCAGAGCTCGACCGAGGTCAGGCGGGTCGGCTCCGACACGTCGAAGCCGGCGACGTCGGTGAAGCCGCAGGCGGACGTGTTCCAGTTGTCGTAGATCTGTTGGGCGGCCGCCGGAGCGGCGAGACACAGGCTCGCCGCGACCACGCCGGCGATCCGCAGGATCGATGTTCTCATGGCGACCTTTCCGGCGCGGACGCCCCGCGCCCTCGAACGGTCGCCAGTCTACCGCGACGGACGGCGAGCCGCCTTGCGGCGGCTCAACCCGCTTCCGAGCGCTTCGTCGCAGAGTCGGCGGTGCGGCGGCTCGCCGGCAGATCGTCGTCGCTGAGGACCCGCCACTTGGCGCCCTCGAGATCGTCGTACTGGCCCGACTTCAGCGTCCACATGAAGGCGAAGAGGCCGAGCAGACCGAGGCCGAGGGCGATCGGGATGAGAAAGATCAGTACGTTCATCGGGCTTCGCGTCCCCCCTCGTCGCGAACGTCGGCGCCGAGGCGCAGCCGCAGCGCATTGACCGTCACCAGGATCGACGAGCCCGACATGGCGATCGCCGCGATCAGCGGCGTGATGTGGCCGGCGACCGCGATCGGCACGGCGACGGCGTTGTAGACCACCGACAGGCCGAGATTCTGGATCATCGCCGCCTTCGCCCGGCGCGACACCCGCAACGCGGCGAGCACCGGGACGAGGCGATCGCCGAGGAACACCGCATCGGCGGCGGCCTGCGACAGGTGCACGCCGGTGACCGGCGACAGCGACACCGTGGCGGCGGCGAGCGCGGGCGCGTCGTTGAGGCCGTCGCCGACCATCAGCACCTTGCGGCCGTCCGCCTTCAACGCCTCGATGCGGGCGATCTTGTCGGCGGGGCGGACGCCGGCGGACCACCGTTCGACGCCGAGATCGGCGGCGATGGCGGCGACCGCCGCCTCGCGATCGCCGGAGAGGATCTCCACCGCCCAGCCGCCGGCCCTCAACGCAGCGATCACCGCTCCGGCGTCTTCGCGTCGGCCCTGACGCAGGGCGCAGACGACGACGTCGCCGTCGCCGTCGCGATGGGCGACCAACGAGGCGCCGGGGAAGCGGGCGGCGAACCGCGCCACCTCGTCGGCGGCGACGCCGCAGAACTCGGGACTGCCGAGGCGCTCGACCGGGCTCGCCACCGTCTCGATGCCGCGCCCCGGGATTTCCCGAACCTCGATCGGCGCGGCGACGGCGCGGGTCGCTTCGGCGAGCGCCACGCCGAGTGGGTGGCGGCTGGCGCGAGCGAGCCGCCCGGCCGCCATCAACCGCTCGACCGAGACGTCGGCGGCGTTGAGCAGACGGGCCTCGGGCAGGGTCAGCGTGCCGGTCTTGTCGAAGACGACGGTGTCGACGCTCGCCAGCCGCTCGATGGCGTCGCCGGAATGGAGCAACACGCCGGAGCGGAACAGGATCCCCGAGGTCACCACCTGCACCGCCGGGATGGCCAGCGCCAGAGCGCAGGGGCAGGTGATGATCAGCACCGACACCGCGACGATGCCGGCCTCGGCGACGTCGCGACCGCCGAAGAGCCACCAGCCGAGGAAGGTCAGCAGCGCCGAGGAATGGACCACCGGCGCGTAGAGGCGGGCGGCGCGGTCGGCGAGGCGCATGTATTTCGACTTCGCCTGCGCCGCCGCCTCGAGCAGGCGATTGACTTCGTCGAGCAGCGTGCCGGCCGCCGCCGCGGTGACGCGGACGCGCAGAGTTCCGCCGACGTCGAGAGTGCCGGCATAGACGCGATCGCCGGGGCCGACCTGGACGAGGTCGGTCTCGCCGGTGATCAGGCTCTGGTCGATGTCGGAGGTGCCCTCCTCGACGACGCCGTCGACGGAGACCCGTTCGCCGGGGCGCACCAGCACCAGCGCGCCGGGGTCGATCTTGGAGAGCGGCACTTCCTGGACGACGCCGTCGGCGCGGATCAACGCCGCCGCCTCGACCCGCAACGCGGCGATGTTCTCGGCGACCGAGCGGGTGCGCCGGCGCATGTTCTGGTCGAGGAAGCGGCCGACCAACAGGAAGAACAGCAGCATCACCACCGAATCGAAGAAGGCCTCGCGCGAGGAGCGCATGGTCTCGAAGATCGACAGGGCGAGGGTCAGGACGACGCCGATCGAGATCGGCACGTCCATGTTGGTGCGGAAGGCGGCGAGCGCCCGGACCGCCGAGCGGAAGAACGGCCGGCCGGAATAGGCGACGATCGGAATGGCGATCAGCGCCGAGATCCAATGGAAGAGGTCGCGGGTCGCCGGGTCGATGTCGGTGACGTTGCCGGCCCACACCGACACCGACAGCAGCATGATGTTCATCGCGCCGAAGCCGGCGGCGCCCATGCAGCGCAGCAGCTCCTTCGATTCGGCCTCTTCCTCGGCGGTGAGCCGGCCGGGATCGAAGGGGTGGGCGCGATAACCGAGCCGCTCCAGACGGCGGACGATCGCCCCCGCCTTGACCGTCTCGGGCGCCCAATCGACGGCGAGACGGCGGGTGGTGAGATTGACCCGCGCGCCGGCGACACCGTCGAGCTGCTTCAGGCCACGCTCGAT
This sequence comes from Phyllobacteriaceae bacterium, assembly GCA_012517025.1. GTDB lineage: Bacteria > Pseudomonadota > Alphaproteobacteria > Rhizobiales > Ancalomicrobiaceae > Pinisolibacter. Next base: position 4,778 of record JAAYVT010000199.1, read on the forward strand.
GGTCGACATGCAGGCGGCGCAGGTGATGCCCTCCACCGCCAGATCCATGTGCAGGCGACCGTCGACGCCGGGCGTGGCGAAGGCGTCCCAATCGAGATCGTGCGGCGTTTCCGGAGTCGTCATCGGAGCGTTCACGGCATCGGTCGTCCCGGCGCGGGCGCGGCGTGGCGCGGGGCCGAGGCGCCCGAACCGGCTCGCGTCATTCGAAATAGAGGGTGTTCTGCGACAGGAACAGCCGCTCGGAGGCGCCGTCGCCCTCGATGGCGAGGCCCCACTTGCCGGTGCTCACGCCGGCGACGCGACCCTCGAAGTGGTCGGACGACCCCGGCACCGGCGCCAACGCCACCTCGTGATCGAGATGGCGCATGGCAGGATGCTCGAGCCGG
>JAAYVT010000200.1 GCA_012517025.1 Phyllobacteriaceae bacterium
CCATGCCCACCCGGTGCTCGACGGCATCCGCCTCGGCCCCGACGGCCTGCACGCATATTTCCTGCATTCCTTCGCCTTCGCGGTGAAGCATCGCGGCGACCTCGTCGCCACCGCCGACTACGGCGGTCCGGTGACGGCGATCGTGGCGCGCGACAACGTCGTCGGCACCCAGTTCCATCCCGAGAAGAGCCAGACCCTCGGTCTCGCCCTGCTCGCCAACTTCCTGAAGTGGGCGCCCTGAGGCGTCCGCGCGATGCCGAGCCCGAACGGGCGCCGGCCGGTCGGGCCGTATCGCTCACCGATTGCGTGAGCCAGCATGAGAGTTCATCGATGATCCTCTTCCCCGCGATCGACCTCAAGGACGGCGCCTGCGTCCGTCTGAAGCTCGGCGAGATGGACCAGGCGACGGTCTACAACGACGACCCGGCGGCGCAGGCGACCGCCTTCGCCGATCTCGGCTTCCCGTGGTTGCACGTCGTCGATCTCAACGGCGCCTTCGCCGGCCGCTCGGTCAACGGCGCGGCGGTGGAGGCGATCCTCGCCGCCGTCGCCGGCCGCATGAAGGTGCAGCTCGGCGGCGGCATCCGCGATCTCGCCGCGATCGAGGGCTGGCTCGCCAAGGGCCTCGCCCGCGTCATCCTCGGCACCGTGGCGGTGCGCGATCCGGCGCTGGTGAAGGAGGCCTGCCGGCGCTTCCCCGGCCGCGTCGTCGTCGGCATCGACGCCAAGGGCGGCAAGGTCGCGGTCGAGGGCTGGGCGGAAGGCTCCGAGCTGACCGCGATCGATCTGGCCAAGAAGTTCGAGGACGCCGGCGTCGCCGCCATCGTCTACACCGACATCGACCGCGACGGCGTGCTGAAGCGTCTCAACATGCCCTCGACGCTGGAGCTCGCCCGCGCCGTCTCGATCCCGGTGATCGCGTCGGGCGGTCTCGCCTCGATCGCCGACGTCGAAGCGATGCTCGCCCCGGAGGCGCGCATCCTCGAGGGCGCCATCACCGGCCGCGCCCTCTACGACGGCCGCCTCGACCCGCGCGAGGCGCTGGCCCTGATCGCCGCGTACGCTTGATTTTCGGCGCCGTCTCCCCGGCGACCGTCGCCGGGGGGGCATCCCGTGCCCTCGCCTTGATCCCTTCGGTGGTTCTCCCCATATTCCCGGGGACGGCTCCTCGGATCCGTCGTCGGCGATCGCCTCGCCCGAGGGGTCGCCGGCCGGTTCACGGGTCGCTTGACGAGGGCCTGACCATGTCGCGTTTCCCGGGCTTCTCGAGCCCCTTTCTCCTCGGCTTCGACGAGATCGAGCGCGTGCTCGATCGGGTCTCGAAGGCCGCCAACGACGGTTATCCGCCCTACAACATCGAGCGACTGGTCGCCGCCGACGGCGACCGTGAGGTGTTGCGCATCACGCTGGCGGTGGCGGGCTTCACCCGCGACCAGCTCGACGTCACCATCGAGGACAGCCAGCTGGTCATCCGCGGCCGTCAGACCGACGACGATCGCAACCGCCAGTTCCTGCATCGCGGCATCGCCGCCCGTCAGTTCCAGCGCGTCTTCGTGCTGGCCGAGGGCATCGAGGTGGCGGGCGCGGAACTCAAGGACGGTCTGCTCGCCATCGATCTCGCTCGACCGGAGCCCGAACGGGTGGTCCGCCGGATCGACATCGCCACCAGCGAGTGAACCCGGCCCATCGGGCGAACGAATCGGAGAGGGGCGGGCCGGCGATGCCGGATCCCGCGAGGAGGAATCATGACCCATCGTATCCAGATCGCACCCGAAGTCCTCGCCCAGATCGGCGAAGGCCATCTCGCCTACGTCCGCGAGATGACGTCGGAGGATCTCACCCGGCTGTTCCCGGGCGGCCCCGAACTGCCTCCGGGGCTGCGGCTGTGGGCGCTGATCGGCGCCGCCGGCGAGCCGATCCTGGTCACCGACGACCGCGACACCGCGTTGCACGGGGCGCTCGAGCAGGACCTGACGGCGGTGTCGCTGCACTGACGGCCGAGCAGTCGGACGGCGTGACGGGCCGGGACGGCGGCCTCACGCGGCGTCGGGTTCGACCGAATGGGCGAGCAGCGCGTAGAGCGCTTCCGGATCGCGGCTGGCGCGCAGCTTGGTCGCGAGGGTGGCGTCGCGCAGCACCCGCGCGGTGCGCGCCAACGCCTTGAGGTGATCGGCGCCGGCGTCGGCCGGCGACAGCAGCGCCACGATCAGATCGACCGGCTGCCCGTCGGTGGCGCCGAAGTCGACCGGCCGCTCCAAGCGGGCGAACACGCCGATGGTCCGATCGAGGCCCTCGATCGCGACGTGCGGGATGGCGACGCCATGCCCGACCCCGGTCGGCCCCAATCGCTCGCGCTGGACGAAGCCCTCGAACACGTTTCGCTCGTCGAGCTTGGTGAGGCGGGCCGCGCGGGCGGCGATCTCTTGGAGAACCTGCTTCTTGTTGCCGGCCCGCAACGCCGGCAGAACGGCTTCGAAACCGATGAGATCACCGAGGTTCATCACGGAGCTTCCGAATCGATGCTGGGGGGACGGGCTCGCGTCGAACCCGCCACCCCAAAAAGGAGTCGCGCCGAAAGTGGGGTCGACCGACCTTCGGCGCAACTGGTATCGACCCCGGGTCGGGGTTTTTTCAGATCACCGCGGCAGCGCGATCACGCCACCCGGCATGGGCATCGGCCTCAGGCGTCGGCGCCGAGGCTGGGATCGACCCAACCGACGTTGCCGTCGGCGCGCCGATAGACGACGTTGAGGCCGCCGTTGGCCGGATTGCGGAACATCACGAAGGGCGCTCCGGTCATGTCGAGCTCCTGCACCGCGTCCCCGACCGACAGCGTCTTCAGGGGCTTGGTGCTCTCCGCGATCACCGCCGGATGGAAATCCTCCGGGACCTCCTCGTCCTCGCCCGGCACCTCGAGCACGCGGTAGGCGGTCTCGATCACGTGGGCGCGACCCTCGGAGTTGTTGTGGTCGCGCAGCCGGCGCTTGTAGCGGCGCAACTGTTTCTCGATGCGGTCGATCGCCTGATCGACGCTCAGGTAGGGATCCTGTGCCGCCCCCACCGCCTGTACGGTGATGCCGGTGCCCAGATGGAGCGCACATTCCGTTCGGAAGCCGATGCCTTCCTTCTCCACGGTGGCGTGGCCCTTGAAGGAGCCACTGAAATATTTGGAGAGTGCCTCACCGACGCGCTCTTCCGCATGGCTGCGCAGCGATTCGCCGATGTCGACGTTCTTGCCGGAAACCCTGAGGGTCATGGATCTTCGACCTCCCGGTCGGCGCCGTCTCGGGAGACCCGAGGCGACGACCTTCGTGATGTTTGCCGCCCCTCTCCGAAAGGCACCCCCGGACCTCCTCGATCCGGGCGGCGCCCCGCGTCGGGGGCGATCTTCGGACGATCCGGCGAACCTTCCGCGACCTCTGGGCGAGGAGGCGGGGGCCGGCGGATCGCTTCACGCCAACGCCTGCTTCTCGCGGCGGCGCTGGACGGAAGAGGGTATGTTCAAAGCCTCGCGATATTTCGCGACGGTCCGCCGCGCGATGTCGACGCCGGCGTCGCGCAGCATCTTCACGATGGTGTCGTCCGAGAGCACGTCGTCCGCCGCCTCCCGATCGATCAACTCCTTGATGCGGTGGCGCACCGATTCGGAGGAATGGGCCTCGCCGCCCTCCGATGATGCGATCGACGAGGTGAAGAAATACTTCAACTCGAAGATCCCGCGGCTGGTCGCCATGTATTTGTTCGAGGTGACGCGGCTCACCGTGCTCTCGTGCATGCCGACCGCGTCGGCGATCATGCGCAGATTGAGCGGCTTCAGGTGCTGGATGCCGTGGGTGAGGAAGGCGTCCTGCTGACGGACGATCTCGGTCGACACCTTGAGGATGGTCTTGGCGCGCTGATCGAGGCTCTTCACCAGCCAATTCGCCGTCTGCATGCAGTCGGAGAGATAGAGCTTGTCCTTCTCGCCCTTGGCGGTCTTGGAGACGCGGGCGAAATAGCTCTGGTTGACCAGCACCCGCGGCAGCGTCTCGCTGTTCAGCTCGACCACCCAGCCGCCGTCCGGTCCCGACCGCACCACCACGTCGGGCACGATCGGCTGCACCAGCGCCGAGCCGAAGGCGTTGCCCGGCTTGGGGTTCAGCGCCCGGATCTCGGCGATCATGTCGGCGAGGTCGTCGTCGTCGACCTTGGTGAGGCGCCGCAGCGCCGGAAAATCGCGCTTGGCCAGCAGTTCGAGGTTGGCGACCAGCACCTGCATCGCCGGATCGAAGCGATCGCGCTCCTTCAGCTGCAGCGCCAGACATTCGCCGAGATCGCGCGCACACACGCCGGCCGGGTCGAAGCTCTGCAGCAGCGCCAGCACCTCCTCGACGAGGCCGTTCGGGGCGCCGAGCTTGTCGGCGACGGCGGCCAGATCGGTGCGCAGATAGCCCGCCTCGTCGACCGAATCGATGAGATGCCGCCCGACCATCCGCCACATCGGATCGACGGTCGCCAGCATCAGCTGCTCGGTCAGGTGATCGGCCAGCGACACCTCGACCGCGACGAAGCTCTCGAGGTTGTAGTCCTCGCCGCCGCCGGCGCCGCTGGTCGAGGTCTGCGACCAAGTCTCGCCGACCAGACGGGTCGGGTCGATCGCCTCGCTCGGGCCGTCGTCCTGGAAGACGTTGGTGAAGTCGGCGTCGAGCCGTTCGCCGATCTCCGGCGAGGCGGTCTCGAAGGCGGTGTCGATCTCCGGTCCGGGACCGGCCGGGGCGAAGTCGGCGCCGCCGTCGGCCTCCGCCGCGCTCTCGCCGGCTTCGTTTCGCTCGGCGCTCTCCGCGGCCTCGCTCGTCGCCGGGCGGTCCTCGCCCTCGTCGCGTTCCAACAGCGGGTTGCGCTCGAGTTCGTTCTCGACGTAGGCCACGAGATCGAGATTGCCCAGCTGCAGCAGCTTGATCGCCTGCATCAGCTGAGGCGTCATCACCAGAGACTGGCTCTGTCGGAGCTCCAGTTTCGGGCTCAGCGCCATCGCGACCGTTAAACCCTCTCGTGCCGCAACCACGCGATGTGGTCCGGATCTTGCCTCTGACGCCTCTAGTGTTAGCCCAGCCGGGCGTGCCGGCAAAGCAAAAACGCGTGCCCCCGACGAATGTGATGCGCGACCGCCTCAGAAACTGAACTGCTCGCCGAGGTAGAGGCGCCGAACATCCGGATTTTCGACGATTTCCCGCGGACTTCCGGTGGTCAGCACGTGTCCGGAGGCGATGATGAAGGCGCGGTCGATCAGGCCCAGCGTCTCGCGGACGTTGTGGTCGGTGATCAATACGCCGATCCCACGTTGCGTCAGATGGCGCACCAGCGCCTGGATGTCGCCGACCGCGATCGGGTCGATGCCGGCGAAGGGCTCGTCGAGCAACATGAACGACGGCCGCGAGGCGAGCGCCCGGGCGATCTCGCAGCGTCGCCGCTCGCCGCCCGACAGCGCGATCGCCGGCGACTTGCGCAGGTGGTCGATGCGAAACTCGCCGAGCAGCTCGTCGAGCGCCTCGCGGCGGCGGGCGCGGTCCGGCTCCACCACCTCGAGCACCGCCAGGATGTTCTCCTCGACGGTGAGGCCGCGGAAGATCGAGGCCTCCTGCGGCAGATAGCCGATGCCGAGGCGGGCGCGGCGATACATCGGCAGCCGTGTCACGTCGTAGCCGTCGAGCAGGATGCGGCCGGCGTCGGGACGGATCAGGCCGGTGATCATGTAGAAGACGGTGGTCTTGCCGGCGCCGTTCGGGCCGAGCAGGCCGACCGCCTCGCCGCGATGGACGTCGAGACTGACGCTCTCCACCACCCGGCGCTTCTTGTAGGCCTTGGCCACGGTCTCCACGACCAGGCCTTCCTCGGGATCGCCGATGCGGGTGGCGCCGCCGTGGGCGGCGTCGGGCGACCGGAACGCGACGGGCAGGGATCTCAAGGGCGTCCTCCGGAGCGGAGACGAGGCGCGCGACGGGCGCGGGGTGGGGTCAGTTGCCGGCGGCGGGCTTCTGCTGCGATTCCAGAATCAGCTGGACGCGGCCGGCGCCGTCGAGCTTGTACTGGCCGGACTTCAGGTCGATCGACAGCCGGTCGCCGCGCGCCACGTTCTTGCCCTGGGTGAGCACCACGTTGCCGGTGATCTGCGCCGTCTGGGTGGTCATGTCGAACCACCCCTTCTCGCCGGTGACGGTCTGATCCTTCTGCGAGATCAGCACCTTGCCTTCCGCCTCGAAGCGCCGGATCGACTGCGATCCGCCGGCCTGGGCGAGATCGGCGGCGCCGTTGCCGGCATAGAACACGCGCAGCCGCTGGGTCTTCAGCACCGTGTCCTTCTGCAGCACGTGGACGTTGCCGGTGAAGACGGCGTTGCGGTCCTTGTCCAGTACCTCGAGGCTGTCCGCCTCGATCTGGATCGGCTCCTTGCCGTTCGAGCCGAATCCCTTGAACGCGTCCGACATGCCGCCGGACGTCGCCGCTCCGGCGGGGACCGCGAGCAGGCCGAGGAGGAGAACGGCGGCGGCGCTCGAGGCGAAACGGGAGGTTCGGATCATCGCAGGGATCTCACGGGGTCGGGGCGAGGGGGGCATCGGGGGTGGGCACGGCGGCGCCTTCTGGGAGCACCGTCATGCGGACTTTGTCGGAGAAGAGGGCATGATGGCCGTTGTCGGTCAAGTCGAACCGATCGGCCTCGAGCCGGGCGGTCGGGCCGTCGATGCGGACGCCCTCGCGGCCCTCGATGCGGCCGCCGACGAGGTCGACGTCGGCCGAGGCGCCCTCCGCCCGCCAGCCGTTCGAGGCGGCGATGGTGACGCCGCCCTCGAGGTGCAGCGTCTCGCGATTGCCGTCGTAGACGCCGCGCGCCGATTCGATCTTCACCGAGGTGCCGTCGGAGAGCTCGAGCCGGCCGTCGATCACCTCCATCCGCACCACCTTGGGGTCTTCGATCGACTGGAAGGCGCGGGCGGCGGAGACGTCGTAGGTGCGGCCCTGGGCGCGGCCGGACAGTCGCGGCTCGACCATGGTCAGGCCGTCCTTGGAGAACAGCACGTTGCGCACGTCGACGCCGGCGGCGAAGTGCATCTTCGCCCAGGTCAATCCGCCGACCGCCAGTGCCGCGGCGATGCCGAGGCTGGGCAGCAGGATCTTGAACAGGCGGACGCGGCGCGAATGACGATCGGCGTCGATGTGCGCGGCGGGGCGACGAACCGGCGTGGCGATGCCCTCGCCCGGGTTCGCAGACCCCCGCGTCGTCATCGTGCTCGTGTCGTCCATGCGTCCTCCGATGCGGGCATCCGTGCCGCCCGGCGCCGTCGCGCCGCAGGCTCACTCAGGAGTGATCGAGGATGTCGCTCTCGGTCCAACCCATGAGGTCCAGTTTCGCACGCGTCGGCAGATAGTCGAAACACGCCTTCGCGATCTCCATGCGTCCTTCGCGCACCAGGATCGGCTCGAGCTTCGCGACCAGCGCATGGAGATGGAGCACGTCGGAGGCGGCGTAGGCGAGCTGCGCCTCGGAGAGCTCGGCGGCGCCCCAGTCGGAGCTCTGCTGCTGCTTGGAGATCTCGACCCCGATGAGATCGCGGCAGAGATCCTTGAGGCCGTGCCGGTCGGTGTAGGTGCGCACCAGCTTGGAGGCGATCTTGGTGCAGAACACCGGCTGCGGCATCACCCCGAAGGCGTGGTAGAGCGCGGCCAGATCGAAGCGGGCGTAGTGGAAGATCTTGATGACCTTCGGGTCGGCGAGCAGCTTCTGCAGGTTGGGCGCCGCGGTCTGTCCCTTGGCGATCTTGACCACGTCGGCGGTGCCGTCGCCGGGCGACAGCTGCACGACGCAGAGCCGGTCGCGATGCGGCATCAGCCCCATCGTCTCGGTGTCGATGGCGACGCTCCCCCCGTACTGGGAGAGATCGGGCAGGTCTTCGTGGTGATAGCGGATGGTCATCGGGATCTCGTCGTCGGGCGCGCGCGAGGCGCGACGCAAGGCTTCCTCGCGCGCGAGCGTCGAGGCTTCGGGCGCCCCCTTACCACGAGACGCGACCGGAGACGAGAGCGGCGCCCGGATGGCCGCCCCGCGCCCGCCCGTGCCCATTCGCTCAGCCGACCGCCTGCGCCGGTTCGAGCGGAGCCGCCGTCGCCGCGATCAGGAACCGCGAGGTCACCCGATCGACCGTGTCGACGTGGGCGGTGACCGCCTCGGCGAGCTCGGCGAAGGTTCGCCGCAGGGCGTCGGGCGAGGTCCGCTCGGTCGGCCGCCGGGCGGCGATCGCGTCGAGCAGCTCGCGATGCCGGATGCGATGGCAATCGAGGACCGGAACCCGCGCCGCTTCCATCAACACGTCTTCGCGAGCGAAATGGGAGGTCACCTCCGCCTCGATCGCGGCGTAGAGCGCCGGCAGATCCTCGTCGCGGGTGTGCGGCACGCGGTCGAGCATCGCCTCGAGGGCGGCGTGATCGGCGTCCATTTCCGGGACGCCGAGGGGAAGGGCGGGATGCATCGGGGAAGCCTCTCGTCGGTCGGTCGATGGGTGCGATCGTCGACGTGATGCGGCGTGATCTCCTTGACCTTTGGTACCTCGCCTTGAAGAATCACTCGGCCCGCGGGTGAGGCGAGGGTGGCGATGAGCCGCCGGAAACCCTAGTTGCTCCCGTGAGGTGGCGTTCGGTTCCGCCGGCGCTGCACCCCGCGAAACACATCCGAGGACATCCATCATGAGCTTCCAAGGCAAGACCGTGCTCGTCACCGGTTCCACCAGCGGCATCGGGCTCGCGGTCGCCACCCGCTTCGCTTCGCTCGGCGCGAACGTCGTCCTGAACGGCTTCGGCGATGCCGCCGAGATCGAAAAGATCCGCTCCGGTCTCGCCGCCCAATACGGCGTCGAGGTCGCCTACGACGGCGCCGACATGTCCAAGCCGGCCGAGATCGCGAAGATGATCGAGGATGCGATCGCCAAGTTCGGCGGCATCGACGTGCTGGTCAACAACGCCGGCATCCAGTTCGTCTCGCCGGTCGAGGACTTCCCGGTCGAGAAGTGGGACGCGATCATCGCGATCAACCTGTCGTCGGCCTTCCACACCATCCGCACGACGCTGCCGTCGATGAAGAAGCGCGGCTCCGGCACCATCGTCAACATCGCCTCGGCGCACGCGTTGATCGCTTCGCCGTTCAAGTCGGCCTACGTCTCGGCCAAGCACGGCATCGCCGGCCTGACCAAGACGGTGGCGCTCGAGGTCGCCGAGACCGGCATCACCTGCAACGCCATCTGCCCCGGCTACGTCCTCACCCCGCTGGTCGAGAAGCAGATCCCCGACACCGCCAAGGCCCGCGGCATGTCGGAGGAGGACGTGATCAAGCACGTCATCCTGGAGGCGCAGCCGACCAAGCGCTTCGTCAAGCCGGAAGAGGTCGCCGGCATCGCCGCCTTCCTCGCCGGCCCGGACGCCGCCTCGATCACCGGCGCGATGATCTCGGTCGACGGCGGTTGGTCGGCCCGCTGACGCTTTTCGGGGGCGCCTCGCGCCCCCGTTCCGCTCCGTCCGACCTCACGCCGCCCGGCTGGTCCGTTTGGCCAGATGCACCATCACGGCGGTGGCGAACAGTGGCGTCAGGAAATTGACGAAGGGCACCGACAGCAGCAGCGCCGCGACCACGCCGGCGAGGAACGCGGCGGTGGAATGCCGCCGCGCCAGCTCCGCCGCCGCCTCCCGTCCCATCAGCCGTCGCGCCGCGAAGCCGAAATATTCCCGCGCGATCAGCCAGCCGTTGCCGAGCCAGAAGGCGACCAGATTGACGCCCGGCACCAGCAGCAGCACCAGGCAGACGAGATTGACGATCAGCGACAGTCCGGTGAACCGTGCCGCGCCGATCAGGCTCTCGCCGAGCGGCATCGGCCGACCCGGCGGATCGGCCGGATAGTGGGTCGTCTCCACCGCCTCCGCCACCTCGTCGAGGAAGAGGCCGGCGACCGCCGCGGTGATCGGCGCGATCAGGAACGAGAAGGCGATCATCAGGGCGAGGCCGGAGAAGATCCCGGCGAGCCAGAACACCCCGTCGAGGAAGAACGGCACGTCGATCGGATGGGCACCGGCGGCGTCGCCGGCGAGATGGGTGAAGAAGCGGGTGCCGAGCGCCCACAGCGCCACCACGATCGTCAACGTCACTCCGAGCGAGCGCAACGCCACGCCGCGAAACGGCGGCGACACCAGATCCCCGACCCCGTCGCGGATCGCCGCGATCACCAGTCCGGCGGAGGTCTCGCGTGCCATCGCGGTCACGCCTCCGGTCCGTGCACCATCAGGTCCTGCAGCCGGCGAAGCTCGACGATCTTCGAGCCCTGCGGCGGCGCCACGGCGGCGCGGGTGAGGAGTTCGCCCTTGCGGATCGGCTTCAGCACCGTGCCGCCCTCGATCAGCCCGATCGGCATGGCGCCGGCCGCCCGCGCCGCGCCGTATTCGAGGGTGAAGGCGCGGTAGCAATATTCGCCGATCGCGTCGAGGCGCTCGCCGGGGGCGAGATCGCGCTTGGCGACCGCCGAGACCTCGGCCGAGGGCACCGGCAGCGCCCGCATGTCGCAACGCCCGTGCAGCACCGCCCGGGCGGCGGAGAGCGGCACCTCGAGGCTGGTCAGATGATAGGGCCGATAGAAGGTGTAGTAGGGTCCGGGTCCGAGCTTGAGGTCGTTCATCCGCTCGCGCAGGCGGGGATGGCTCATTTCGGCGACGACGAAGACGCCGGGCGCCACGCCCCGGCCGATCGTGTAGTCGACCACGCCCTTGCGCGTCAGGATGCCGCCGTCTTCTTTCGGGCAGAGGATGGTGTGCAGGTTCTCGAGCGTCGCCTCCGGTCCGTGCATGCCGGCGACGTCGGGGACGAGGCCGGTGGCGTTGGCGATGTTGGCCATCTCCACCATCGTCTTCGAGCCGTCGATGAACTCCACCAGCATGCGCGGGTTCATGTTGCGGCGGGTCGCCTCCTCGACGAACTGGTCGGGAGTGGCGTCGACGTCGAGCGGGTTGTTCTTGCCCTTGCCGGCGGCGATCACCGGATAGCCGAGCGCGGTGACGAACTCGATCAGCTCCATCGTCGACGACGGCTCGTCGCCGGCGCCGACGGTGTAGACGACGCCGAGTTCGCGGGCGCGGTTCTGCAGCCAGGCGCCGATGGTGACGTCGGCCTCGACGTTCATCATCACGACGTGCTTGCCCGCCTCCATCGCGCCGAGGCCGATGACCGCGCCCATTTCCGGCTTGCCGGTGGCGTCGATCACCACGTCGACGTGGTCTGAGGTGTAGAGGGCCTCGACGTTCGGGGTGACCACGGTGTAGCCGGCCTCCACCGCGCGGGCGATCGCCGCCGGCGTCTCGGCGACGCGCAGGCGGTCGGGATCGAGCCCGGCGGTGAGGAAGGCGTGTTCGGCGTGGCGCTTGCCCGGATCGCGCACCGCGATGACGGTGATCCGGAGCCCCTGCATCAGCGCGATCTGGGTGACGATGTCGGTGCCCATCTCGCCGACCCCGACGAGGCCGATGCGGATCGGCCGGCCTTCCGCCTCGAGCGTCGTCAGTTCGGCGGCCAGTCCGGTCCGCGCGACGAAACGCTGACCGACGTCCGGCGTCGGGTGCGTGCCTTCTCTACCCATTTCGACGATCCCTTCGGCCTCGGCCCTTCGGCGGACATAGGGCAGGCGGGGCGCGAACTCAACGAAAAAGCACCCCGCCGCCATCGCCGCCGCGATCTTTGCCGCGGTGCGGTGGTTGCCACGGCCCCGCGGTTCCCTGTACTACCGCGACGGCCGATCGTCGCTCCGGCGCCGTCGATCGCCTTCGATGTCGCGCGCCGGCGAGAGTGTTCATGTCCGACACCCGCTTCGACGTCCTCGGCATCGGCAACGCCATCGTCGACGTGCTGGCGCGCGCCGAAGACGATTTTCTGGTGCGCGAGGGGCTGGTCAAGGGATCGATGCGCCTGATCGACGCGGAAGAGGCGGAACGTCTCTACGATCACATGGGACCGGCGAAGGAGATCTCCGGCGGCTCGGCCGGCAACACGGTGGCGGCGCTGGCCGGTCTCGGCGGGCGCGCCGCCTATTTCGGCAAGGTCGCCGACGATCATCTCGGCCGCGCCTTCGCCCACGACATCCGCGCCGTCGGCGTTCATTTCGCCACCGCGCCGCTCGCCGCCGTCGCCCCCGATCACGCCCCGACGGCGCGCTCGATGATCCTGGTGACGCCGGACGGCGAGCGCACCATGAACACCTTCCTCGGCGCCTGCGTCCATCTCGGCCCCGAGGACGTCGATCCGGCGGTGGTCGCCGCCGCCGAGATCGTCTACCTCGAAGGCTATCTGTGGGATCGGCCGGCGGCCAAGGAGGCGTTCCGCAAGGCCTCCGAGATCGCCCATGCCCACGGCCGCCGCGTCGCCCTGACCCTCTCCGACAGCTTCTGTGTCGATCGTTGGCGCGACGAATTCCTCGATCTGATGCGCTCGAAGACGGTCGATCTGGTCTTCGCCAACCAGACCGAGGTGAAGGCGCTCTACGAGACCGCCGATCTCGACGCCGGCATCGCCGCCCTGCGCGCCGACGTCGGGCTGGCCGCCGTCCCCCTCTCGGACGAGGGATCGCTGGTGGCGAGCGCCGACGGCGTGGTCCGGGTCGCCGCCGCGCCGGTCGACGTGGTGGTCGACACCACCGGCGCCGGCGATCTCTACGCGGCGGGCTTCCTGTGCGGGCTGTCGCGCGATTTCGATCTCGCCGCCTGCGCCGAACTCGGCGGATTGATGGCCGCCTCGATCATCGGTCACGTCGGCGCCCGTTCCCAGAACGACCTCGTCGATCTCGCCCGTCAGGCCGGCTTCACGGTCTGACCGACGGTCGGATCGTCGACTTCCCAGCGATTGCGCCCGCCGCGCTTGGCGGCATAGAGGGCGCGGTCGGCACGTTCCAGCGCCTCGCGCCGGCCGATCCGCGCTTCGCCGGGCAGGACGACGCAGCCGAGCGAGACCGTCACCACGTCGCGACCCGCCTCCTCGGCCGCCGCGTGCGGGATCGCCAGCCGTTCGACGCCGCGCCGCAACCGCTCCAGCAACACCGGCAGATCTTCGGTTCCGACGCCGGGAGCGAGCACCACGAACTCCTCGCCGCCGATCCGCGCCACCAGGTCGCCGTGCCCGCGCAGCGTCCCGGCCAGTGCCCGGGCCACGGCGGTCAGGCAGCGGTCGCCCTCGAGGTGGCCGTAGAGGTCGTTGAACGCCTTGAAGTGGTCGATGTCGATCATCACCACGGCCAGGGAGTCGCCGCCGGTCTCGGCGCGGATCGCCGCGAACCGTTCCTCGAAGGCGCGGCGATTGCCGATTCCGGTGAGCGTGTCGCGGGTGGTCATCTCCCGCAGCGCCGCGTTCTGTTCGGCCGACATCTCGGCGAGCAGGCGTTCGCGGGTGAGGAACAGAAACAGCGAGCGGTGGTCGCGGTCGTTGCGGAAGTTGCCCCACAGCGTCATCGCACTGACCGACAGCATCAGCAGGAACGCCGGCACGTGCAGCAGCGGGTCGAGCGTCGGGCTTGTGAACAGGGCGACGGCGTAGATCGCGTCGGAGATCACGATCGCCGTCAGCGCCTGGCGGAAATGCAACGAGGCGAGGTTGGCGGCGGCGAGCGGCACCATCATCCAGGCGTAGATCCCGATCGTCGCCGCCGCGCCGACCTCGACGCGGAAACTGACCGAGACCAGCGCCGCCACCACCACCACGCCGGTGATCGACACCCGGTCGATGGTGCGATGCGTCCGCGACGCCAGGGTGGCGACCAGCACCGCGAAGGCGACCAGCGCGATCGCCGCCATCGTCGCCAGCCAACGGCGGAAGGCGAACGGTTCGACGTCGACGTCGGTGAAGAAGGCGCGCTGCACCACGAAGGCGGCGAGGACGGAAAGACCGATCAACGAGGCGAAGATCATCGATCTGCGCCGCCGGTCGGCGATCGCGGTGCGGTAATAGTCCTCGAGAGCAGGCGTGAACGCGAGCGAACCCGGAGGTGCTTCCAGATTGCGGACCACGTCCGCGATCAATTCTTCTCGCGTCGGCATCGTCGTCCGTCGGGAAAGCATGCGGCTGCGGGCGGAAACCCTTCCGCCGCGTCATTAGGCCGGACCGACCGCGGAGTCCATGGCGCGAAACGCCTTCGCGAAAGAAATTTCAGAACCGGGATCACTGCGAACCGAGGCGAAGACGGGGACGGCGTCGTCGATCGGCCGGAGCGTCGTGCGTCGCGATCGTCGCCTCAGGCCCGTCGACGGACGGCCCCCGCCTCGTCGGCGCGCGGCGTCGCATCGCTCGCCGCGACGACCTCGGCCTCGACCGGGTGCGACGGTTCCGCGGCGCCCGCCGTGGTCTTCTCGTCCTCCGAGGCGGCTGCGGCCGGAGCGGCGTGCGCCTCGATCATCGTCACCAGCGACGGCACCGCCTTGGCCGGCACCGCTTCCGAATAGAGGAAGCCCTGGCCGAGGGTGCAGCCGAGATCGCGCAGGATGTCGGCGTTGCCGGAATTCTCGATGCCTTCCGCGGTGGTGGGCAGGCCGAGGCTGCCGGAGAGCCCGATGATCGCCTTGACGATCATCCGACTGTCGGTGTTCTCGCGCATCGTCTTCACGAAGGACTGGTCGATCTTGATCTTGTCGAACGGCAGCATACGCAACTGATGCAGGCTGGCGTAGCCGGTGCCGAAGTCGTCGAGGGCGATCGAGATGCCCTGGTTCTTCAGCGACATCAGGGTCTGCGTCGCTTGGTCGTGGTCGACCACCAGAGCGCTCTCGGTGATCTCGATCTCCAGGCGCTGCGGCGGGAAGCCGACCTCGGTCAGGATCTGCAGGATCTCCTGGGCGAGCCACGGATTCTTGAAGTCGACCGGCGAGATGTTGACCGCGATCTTGATGTGCGGCGGCCACGCCCGAGCGCTGAGGCAGGCCTGCCGCAACAGCTTGGTGGTCAACCGCGACAGCAGACCGGTCTCCTCGGCGATCGGGATGAACACCACCGGCGGGATCTGGCCGCGGGTCGGATGCAGCCAGCGCGCCAGCACCTCGAAGCCGGTCAGCCGGCCGGTGGCGAGGTCGATTACCGGCTGGAAGTGCGGCGTGATCTGATCGCCGTCGATCGCCGCCTCGAGCGCCGTCTCGAGCTCGGCGCGCTCGCGGATCGCCTCTTCCATGTCCTCGGTGAAGCGGGCCACCGACGACTCGCGCGTCTTGGCGGTCTCCAGCGCGATCTCGGCGCGGCGCATGATCACTTCGACGTCGTCGTCGGCGTGGTCGCCGCCGAACAACGTGACGCCGGCGTCGGCGGTGATCGGCACCGGCGGGTCGAACTCGTCGAGCCGCATGGCGATGGTGTGGACGATCTGCAGCGCCTTGAGCTCGGCCGCGTCGGCGTCCCGCACCCGCGTCAACACGTTGAATTCGTCCGGTCCGACGCGCGCCACGAAGTCGGTCTGGGAGACCGCCATCGCCAGCCGGTCGGAGAGCTCGATCAGCACCGGATCGGCGACCAGATGACCGTGGACCTCGTTGAGCGTCTTGAAGCGGGCGACGTCGAGGGCGATCAGCGCGCCGAGGGTGTTCGCCTCCTCGCGCCGGCGGTGCGCCAGCTCCGCCTTCAGGCCGAGCCGGTTGGGCAGACCGGTGAGGGCGTCGCAGATGCCGGCGGTCTCGGCGTTGCGTTCCGCCTCGGCCTTGGCGAGCAGAATCCGGGTGATGTCGAAACGACGGCGGAAGGCATAGGCGAAGACGCCGACCCACGAGGCGACGGCGATCGCCAGCAACGCCGATCCGAGCGTCGAATCGGTGGATTCGAGAATTCGCACCGTGCCGTGCAGGACGTCGAAGCTGTAATCGAGGACGAACAGGAACGCGATGATGCCGAAGAGCACGAGACGCTCGCCGGTCGAGGAAAGAGACCTCCTCCCGGATGGGGCGAGGCGGGCTTTCAGATCGATCATCGAACGCTCTCCGCGAGGCCGAACAGCCGTCATTTTCGAGACCGTTCTAGCGCGGGAATTTTAAAGAGGCCTTTCCGGCGTCGATCTTCGCCGTCTGCCGTAGGGACATGGTTGCGGATGTGTTGAGGGGAAACGGAGAAAAGCGCCCGAAGGCACGGTCTCCACCCCATCCGGCGTCAGACGTCCTCGACGAAGCGCCGCATCAGGTGATGGGCGACGGCGATCGGCGGCGGCGCGAACAGGCCGTCCGGGTGGTCGCCGGCCAGCAGGCGGCGGATCTCCGCCCGATCGAACCAGCGGGCGTCGGCGAGCTCGACCGGATCGACGCGCAGCTCGGTGGTCAGCGCCTCGGCGCGCATCGCGACCATCAGCGACCCGGGAAACGGCCACGGCTCGCTGGCGAAGTAGCGGATGCCGCCGATCCTCACCCCGGCCTCCTCGAAGGCCTCGCGCCGCACCGCCGCCTCCACCGTCTCTCCCGGTTCGACGAACCCGGCCAGACACGACCACATGCCCTCGACGAAGGCCCGGCCGTGTCCGAGCAGGCAGCGGTCGCCGTCCTCGATGGTCATGATCACCACCGGGTCGGTGCGCGGGAAATGTTCGGCGCCGCAGGCCGGGCACACCCGCCGCCATCCCGCCGAGGCGACCGTCGAGCCGGTGCCGCAACGCGAGCAGAAGCGATGGCCGTCGTGCCAATTGAGCAGCGACCGGGCGGCGGCGAGCGCGCCGTAATCGTCGGCCGGCAGGCTGCCGTCGACCGCCAGCCGGCGCAGGTCGACGGTCGGCCGTTCCGGGTCGCCCTCCGCCGCCGGCGGCGTGGGCAGGGCGAAATGGGCGCGGCCGTCGGCGATGCCGAGGAAGACGCGATCCTCCGCCCGGCCGCCCGCCGCCACCGCGGTCGCCCGATCGAGCGCGGCGACGATCCGGTCGTCGCCGTCGGGCCGCACCACCACTCGACCACCCTCGAGCACGAACACCCGCGACGCCGGGTCGTCCCACAGCCGCGCCAACGCCTCCGCGTCGTCGCGCAGTTCGGCGCGGCGATCGAGCGCGGTGCGGGCGAAGCGGAAGGCCGACGACGGCTCGTCGAACGGGAACACGGGGGACATCGGCTTCTCCGAGGTGAGTGACGCTCAGGCGAGCCGGGCCCGCAGGTCGGCGACGAACGCCTCGAGCGTCGCCGCGTCGATCGGGCGGACGGCGGGGCGCCCCCACACCGGGTGCGGCCAAGCCGGATCGTCGCGGAACCGGGCGATCACGTGGACGTGCAGCTGCGACACCACGTTGCCGAGCGCGCCGACGTTGAGCTTGTGTGCGCCGGTCTGCGCCCGCAGCGCCGCCGCCACGCGATCGATCTCGGCGCTCAACGCGGCGCGGTCGTCGGGGGCGAGGTCGAGCAGCTCGACGAGATCGGGGCGACGCGGCACCAGGATCACCCAGGGGTGATCGACGCCGCGCATCGCCAGGAGGCGCGACAACGGCAGATCGAGGACGGTGACGGTGTCCGCCGCCAGGCGGGGGTCGAGGCGGAAGTCGGTCATCGCTGCTCCCGGGGAGGTTTCGCCGCGCCGCTCACTCCTCGTGAAAGCGCGATTCGACGAGATGGGCGATCGCGGCCATCGCCTCCGCCGCCCGCGGCCCGCGCGTGGTGACGTGGATCGACGTCCCGATCGAGGCGGCGAGCATCATCAACCCCATGATCGAGGTGCCGCACACCGTCTGATTGTCCTTGGTCACCTCGACCTCCGTGTCGGGGAAGGATTCGACCGTCTGGACGAATTTGGCGGAGGCGCGCGCGTGCAGACCGCGCTTGTTGGTGATCGGAAGATCGCGTTGGTGGATCTCGCCGTCCGAGCTCATGCGTTCCTCAGCCCTGCAGAACCTGACTGGCGACGTTGATGTACTTGCGCACGGCTTCCTTCGCCTCGATCACCGCGTCGACGAGCTTGCGCTCGCTGCGCACCTTGGCGAGCTTGACCAGCAGCGGCAGGTTCATGCCGGCGACCACCTCGATCGAACCGCCGTTCATCACCGAGATCGCCATGTTGGAAGGCGTGCCGCCGAACATGTCGGTCAGAATCGCCACGCCGTCGCCGGTCTCGACCGAGGCGACGGCGGCGAGGATGTCGCCGCGCCGCTGCTCCATGTCGTCCTCCGGACCGATGCAGATCGTGGCGATCTGTGGCTGCGGACCGACCACGTGTTCCAGAGCCTTGACGAATTCTTTGGCGAGATCCCCGTGCGTGACGAGGACGAGTCCGATCATGGAGTACGCTCCTGCGGGCCGACGGAACGGCGGGCGGCGAAGCCTGCGCGCGAGGACGGCCTTCGCCTTCCCTCGCTTCCGGGGTAGCGCGCAAAAATGGGCGGGACCGGCGCGAGTTTCAAGTGAGAATATGAGGGAACTGCAAATTCATGCGCTGCCGCACGACGATTTCGCAATCGCACGCAGAGCGCTTCGCACCCGCAATGCGGCGCGCGGATCCTCCCGCCACAGCGTCAGATGCGGCAGCCGGACCCCGGCGAGCTCGGCGAAACGGGCCTCGTCCTCCGGCATTCGCGGCGGCGGCGCGTCCTCGATGTCGACCAGCAGGGCGACGACGCAGGCCGCCTCGTGCGGCAGCGCGACGATCCCCCAGCCGCGCAATTCGATCTGTCCGGCGATGATCCGCGGGGTTCGGGCGACCAGCCGGCCGCCGGTCGCCTCGA
>JAAYVT010000201.1 GCA_012517025.1 Phyllobacteriaceae bacterium
CGCTCTGCCGATCACCAGTCGCCGTTGCATTCCTCCCGAGAGCGACGAGATCGGCATGTTCGCTCGATCACGAAGGCCGAGGCGATCGAGCATCGCCCGGACGGTCTCCCGCGCATCGGGAAGCCGGTGCAGGCGAGCATGGAACATCAGATTGGATTGAACGGAGAGATCACGATCGAGGTTGTTTTCCTGAAAGACGACGCCGATCTGACGCTTCACACCCGTCGGGTCGGCGATCGTGTCGCAACCACCGACGACGCACGATCCGGCATCGGGCCGCAACAGAGTGGCGATCATCCGGACCAGCGTGGTCTTGCCCGCACCGTTCTCACCGAGGAGCCCCAACATCGACCCTCGCGGGATATGCAAGGACACATCCGAGACGGCCACCCTGGTTCCGAAGCGCCGCGTCAATCGCTCGATTCGGATCATCGGCGCCTCCCGGGAACCACGACCCGGCGGCCATCCGCCTCGACGACAGATGCCGAGATACCGTAGACGTCGGCGAGCGACGCAGAAGTCACGGCACTCTCGGGCGTTCCATCGGCTGCGATATGTCCATCGGACAGCATCAGAACGCGTTCCGCGTACATCAGCGCGAGGTTGGGATCGTGCAGGCTCATGAGTACCGTCAGGCGCCGAACTCCGGCGAGATCGGAGATCTTCTCGAGCACGGCCAGCTGGTTGCGAATGTCGAGATGTGACGTCGGTTCGTCGAGAAGAAGCACGGGCGATTCCTGCGCCAGCGCGCGTGCCACCAGCACGAGCTGCCGCTCTCCTCCGGAAATCCGCGTGTAGTCACGTTTCGCCAAGCGGGAGATACCGATCGTTTCCAGCGCGGCATCCGCGATGTCGCGATCGACCGCGCCCGGCGTTCCGAAGTCGCCGACGTGGGGAGCCCGTCCCATCAGGACGACGTCGGCGACGGAGAACGCGAACGGCGGAACGTGATCCTGGGGAACGATCGCCACGCGGCGCGCGCGTTCGCGGTGGGAGAGTGACGACACGTCGTCCCCCCCCACGAAGACACGCCCGCCGCTCGGCCTCCAATGTCCGGCAATGCAATTGAACAGCGTCGACTTGCCCACCCCGTTCGGCCCGAGCAATGCCGCCACTTCGCCGCTCTCCAACGAAAAGTGAATGTCGTCGAGAACGAGCGCCCCCCCGGGGTGGCCGAACCTGAGCCGATCGACACGGATCATGGTGCCCACCCCGCGCGTCGACGCATCAACAGCATGAAGAACGGCGCCCCCATCAGCGCGGTCACCACTCCGACCGGAACCTCCCAGGACGCGATCGATCTGGCCATCGTGTCCGCGACGACCAGAAACGTTGCCCCCCCTGCCAGGCTCAATGGAAAGAGACGACGATTGTCCGGGCCGAATCCCAAGCGGATCAGGTGAGGAACCATCAGCCCCACCCACCCGACGATGCCGCAGACCGAAACCGCCGTCGCCGCAGCCAGAGTCGTCCCGGCGACGAGGACGAGGCGAAGCCGGCGAACATCGACCCCGAGGCTCTCCGCCTCCCGATCGCCGAGCGTCAGGAGGTTCAGCCTCCAGCGCAAGAACATCACCGGTCCCAGGCCGACGACCGCTCCGCCGAGTGCCACAGCCACGTGGTGCCAGTCCGCGAGCGAGAAGCTGCCCATCAGCCAGAATACGATGCTCTGCAGACGCTGCGGGTCCAAGACCACCTTGATGAGAGAGACCAGGGCGGTAAACAGAGCCGAAATCACGACACCGGCCAGAACCAGCGTCAGTCTGGTGTCGCCGTGGGTCTGCCCCGCCACGCCCCAGGACAGCACCACCGCCACCGCTCCGAATACGAAGGCCAGGAGAGGCAACGGAATCTGCGGCAGGAAGCCGATGCCGAGTGCGCATCCGAGCGCGGCGCCCGCGGAAATTCCCAGCAGGAAGGGGTCGACCAGTGGGTTGCGAAAGACGGCTTGCAACGTCGCTCCGGAGCCGGCCAGGGCAGCGCCGACGATCGCCGCCAGGAGTATGCGCGGGAGCCGAATGTCCCACACGATCGCGGCCTCGGGCACGCCCCTGCCGTGAAAAAGCAAGTCGAAAACCTTCGTGGGCGCGATGCCGTAGGCGCCGACGAACAGGGCGCAGGCGCCCGCCAGAACGGGTGAAGCCAGGACGAGCAGCATTCTAGGGGTCAAGCGGAGCCACCTGCGAATAGGAGATGCCGTAGACGTCTCGGAAGAAGTGATCGATCGCCGAAGCGACCTCCGCGTCATCGAACATCGCCGGATAGGCTTTCGATGCCATCCAGAGGATCATCGGCGCGAGGCGCGGGGACCAACTGGACCATCGCGGGGTCTTCCAGATCGCGCCGTCGCGCACCGCCGGCAGGGAGCGCCACTGGACCGCCTCGAGAATGTCTCTCACCTCGAAACGCGCTGATCCACAGATGAAGACGACGTCGGGTTTCCACGCGAGAATGCGTTCGGCCGAGACTTCGACCCACGGCCGATCCTCCGACGCGGCGGCGTTGCGCATGCCGGCGATCTCGAGCGCACGCGCGGCGACGGACCGGCGTGCACCCACCACCGTCGGCTTGCCCATCATCCAGAGCCCGACGCGTCGCTCGTGGTCCGGAATACGGCGTGTGCGCTCAGATACACCGTCGATGATCGTCTTCATCGCAGCGATCGTTCGGTCGGCTCGCTCGCTGGCGCCGAAGAGAACCCCTTCGATCCTGAGCGTCTCCTCGAGATCCTCGACCGACTGGGGGTCGAGCAGCACGACCGGAATGCCCTTCGCCTCCAGGAAGGTGATGGCTTGGGAAGACAGCCCCCAACCGATGATCACATCCGGGTGAAGCGTCAGAAGATATTCGACATTCATGTCGGCCATGCCACCGACGTCGGCGATCCGCTCCCGCAGGCCCGGTTGCGTCGCCCGCAGAAGATCGTTCTCGAACGCGTGACGGCTCAGTCCGACGACACGGTCCCAAGCCCCCAGAGCCGGCAAGAGTTCGTAGGTCTCGAACAGGACCGCACGCTCGACCGGCGCCTTCAGAGTGATCGAGCGGCCACTCTTGTCCGTGAACGTGACGCTTTCTGCCGAGGCAGGCCCGATCAAGACAAACAGCATCGTCGAGATCACGACCGCGGCCCGGACAAGGGCATGAAGGTCCAACCGATCGTACATCGTCCCTCCGGCGATCGCGATGCTCGCGCCGATCGTTCCCCGGAGAGGACGATCGGCGTGAACGGCTCGCAGAGGCACGAGACGTTATGGCGAGCGCTCGCCCCGTCTCGTGCTGCCCATCAGAAGCGGTAGGAGAGTTCGGTCCAGACCGTCCGTCCCGGCTGGAGATAGAACTCGTAATATTTGCGATCCGTCAGGTTCTTGCCCGTGAGACTGATGTTCAGACCCGTGTCCTTGATCGCGTAACTGACCTTCGCATCGACGACGAAATAGGGGTCGTAGGTACCGAAGGCACCCGTTGCGACATCCCGGTTCTGATCGTCGGAGTAGACCTTCGAGACATATCGACCGTTGACCGTCGCCGAAAACGGCCCGTCGGCGTAGGTGGCTCCCACGTTGGCCATCAAGTCGGGCGTCATCGGAAGCTTCTTCCCGACATTGGCCGGAACCGCCGCATTCTCGGTCATGCGCGAGTCGTTGCGGGTCACGTTTCCGTAGATCGTCCAGTGATCCAGGAGCTTCTGTTCGATCCCCGCCTCGATGCCGCGAACCACGGCCGCGCCCGCGTTCGTTCGACGAGTTTCGCTCGCCGAGACGACGCGATTGTAGATGAAGTCGGTCAGGTAGTTCTCGTAATAGGTCACCCGCAGCTTCGTCCCGCTCGACGGGATCCGCCATTCGCCGCCGATCTCCCAGGACGTCACTTTCTCCGGCTTCAGATCCGGGGCGGCATCGGTGAAGCTCGTCAGTGTCGTCTGGGAACGTGAATACATCTGGAGGAGGTCCGGCGTCCGGAACGCTTGCCCGACCGAAGCCCTCAAGGTCAGATCGTCGATCGGAAGATAGACGAGAGACGCCTTCGGTGTGACCGAATAGGCTTCGCGTTGTGCATAGTTGGTCGCGAACGTCGGGAGTGTCGATTGGACGGCCGTCGCCTTCTGCCAAGTCGATCCTGCCGTCGTCCAGTCGTCGAACCGCATCCCGAGATACAGCGTGAGCCGATCGGTCAGATCCGACTTGTTCTGGGCGAAGACCGAATAGGTGTTTGCCCAGCCCTCGGTGTGATAGCTGATGGCCCCCGTCCCGCTGCCGACGTCCTTGAAGTTGGCGAGATCTTCGACGTTGCGATCGAACCAGTCGCGTTGAGCCTGCAGCCCGAGCGTGAACGTGTTCCAGGTGTTCCACGCACGCTCGGCCTGAAGGGTCGCCGACAGGCGATTGGAGGGGCCGGGCGTGTTGGTCCCGCCGCCCGCGAAGACCATCCCGCCGGCGGTCGGCGTCAGAGTCGAAAGGCGGGTCGGCGACGTGAACCAGGCGTCGGTATGGGTGTAGCTCAGATCGGCCTTCACCTTGACGTCGCCGACGAGGGTCTCGCCACGCACGAAGGTTT
Source organism: Phyllobacteriaceae bacterium (assembly GCA_012517025.1). Taxonomy (GTDB): domain Bacteria; phylum Pseudomonadota; class Alphaproteobacteria; order Rhizobiales; family Ancalomicrobiaceae; genus Pinisolibacter. The sequence goes on from JAAYVT010000201.1 coordinate 4,555, forward strand.
GCGTCTGAGATTCACCGCCGGGAACGAAGTTGAGGAACGGGTTCGTTCCCGAGTTGAGATTGGTGTATCGCGTGGTTCCGTTGTCGTTGAAGCGGATCCAACCGTTGTAGACTGGATTGCCGGCTGCATCGACGAGAGCACTGTTGGGATCGCTGTAGCCGTTGTAACTCTCAGCGTAACGCACACCTGCCGAAACGCGCGTGTCGTCGGAGATGTCGTAGTAGACACGCATTCCCAGATTGCCGGACCACCAGGGGCGAACACCCTTGTCTCCGAGCAGGAACGCCGTTCCACCCGTGGACGTCGGAATCTTGGTGACCCCCGTGACGGGCGTGACGGTCACGCCGCCTCCTGGGGCCGTAGTCTGTGACGTCGACGTGCTCGCTCCTTCGTCTGCGAACCCGGATGATCTCGCGAAGGTACCGTCGAGCGCTATGCCGAGACCGTTGTCGAAGCGATCGCGGTAGGAAATGCTCGCGCGCTGCGATGCAGCACTCCCCGCGCCATATCCGATCGATGCCGACAATTCCCGTTTCGTCGGCGCCTTGGTGATCAGATTCACGACGCCGCCCAAGGCCTGTGAACCGTAGAGCGCCGAGTAGGGACCGGGA
>JAAYVT010000202.1 GCA_012517025.1 Phyllobacteriaceae bacterium
GCGCAGGCGCGACGCCGCGAAATCGACGAAGGCGCGCACCTTGGCGGCGGCGAAGCGGGCTTCGGCGTGGACGAGATGGACCGGCTCGGCCGGCGGTTCGTGCGCCTCGAGCAGGGTGACGAGGCGGCCGGCCGTGACGTCCGCCGCGATCTGATAGGACAGGACGCGGGTCACGCCGTGCCCCTCGACGGCGGACTCGACGGCGGCCTCGGCGCCGTTGACCGACAGGCGCGGACGGATCTCGACCCGGCGCGGTCCGGTCTTGCCCGAAAAGCGCCAATCGCGCCCGTCGGAGAGCGGTTCGCACACGATCGCCGGGACCTCGGCGAGATCCTCCGGCGCCTCGATCGCCGGACGCCCGGCGAGAAAGGACGGGCTGGCGCAGACCACCCGGCGAACCTCGCCGACCTTGCGGGCGATCAGCGTCGAATCCGGCAGGCGGCCGATGCGGACGGCGACGTCGATGCCTTCGTCGACGAGATCGACCACCCGATCGAGCAGCAGCAGCCGCGCCGAAACGGCGGGATGACGATCGAGGAAGGCGTCGAGCACCGGGCGGACGTGCAGACGGCCGAACACCGCCGGCGCCGTCACCGTCAGCAGGCCGCGCGGCACCGCCCGTTCATCGGCGGCGAGCGCCCGCCCCTCGTCGAATTCGGCGAGGATGCGACGGCAACTGACGGACCAGCGCTCGCCCGCCTCGGTCGGGTGCGAGGCGTGGGTGGTGCGGTTCAAGAGCCGCATGCCGACCATTTCCTCGAGCGCGGCGATCGCCCGCGTGATCGCCGCCGGCGAGCGGCCGAGCCGACGGGCGGCGGCGGCGAGACTGCCCTCGTCGACGGCGACGACGAAGGCGCGCATGGCGTCGAGCCGATCCATCGGGGCTCCACTGTTGCGAAAATCGAAAGACCATCTTCGAGGTTTCGCGCGTTCTGCGCAATTCCGATCGCGTCTATCTCCGAGGAACCCCACGCCGTGGGCAACCGAGGAGATCCCACCATGAACCGCATTCCCGCCGTCGATCCCGAGGCCGCCGAGGGCAAGGCCGCCGACTTGCTCACCGCCGTGCGCAAGGCGCTCGGCGTCACGCCCAACCTGTTCCGCGTCGCCGCCCACGCCCCGGCGGCGCTCGGGGGGCTGCTCGGCCTCTCCGGCGCGCTCGCCGGCGGCGCCCTCCCCGCCAAGACCCGCGAGGCGATCGCCATCGCGGTCGCCGAGGCGAACGGTTGCGACTATTGCCTCTCCGCGCATGCCTACCTCGGCCGTTCCGCCGGCCTCGACGAAATCGGCATCGCCGCCGCCCGCCGGGGTGAGGCGGAAGATCCGAAGACCGCCGCCGCCCTCGCCTTCGCCCGCGCCGTCGTTGCGGCGCGCGGCCACGTCTCCGACGCCGACGTCGCGCTCGCCCGCCTCGCCGGCCTGCGCGACGGCGATCTCGTCGAGATCGTCGCCAACGTCGCGGTCAACGTCTTCACCAACTACCTGAACAGCGTCGCCGGGACGGAGATCGACTTCCCCGTCCTCACCACCGCGTCGGCGGCGTGATCGCACGCCGTCCGAGGATCGGGCCGTCGGCCCGGTCCTCCCCGCCCGGGAGATCCAGCCATGGCGAAGCCGTCGTCGGACATCGCTTTCTCGCCCTCGGTCAAGGCCGAGCAGGAACGGCGCGGGTCACGGGCCGCCTACGCCGCGCTCGAACGCGCCGGTGGCTTCGAGACCGGCCTCGACCGCTTCCCCGCCGCCTTCCTCGCCCGGATCGACACCGCCTTCCTCGGCACCGTCAACGCCGACAGCCAACCCTACGTGCAACATCGCGGCGGGGCGCCGGGCTTCATCCGCATCGCCGATCGCGAGACCCTGGTCTTCGCCGAGCGGCGCGGCAATCGCCAATACGTCACCGCCGGCAATCTCGCCGACAATCCGAAGGCCTTCCTGTTCCTGATCGACTACGAGCGCCGCCGGCGAATCAAGCTCTGGGGCCGGGCCCGCCTGGTCGAGATCGGCGCCGCGCACGTCGCTCTGCTCGGCCTCGATCCCGACGACGACACGATCGACCGGGTGATCGAGTTCGAGGTCGCGGCCTGGGACGTCAATTGCCCGGAGTACATCCCGCAGAAGGTCGCCGTCGCCACCGTCGCCGGTCTGCGCGCCCGCATCGCCGAACTGGAGGCGGACGTCGCCCGGCTCGGCGGCGGCGTCACGACGCGCGAGTGAGCGGGCGCCCGTCGGCGCCGCGCCCGAGCGACCGGGCGTAGGCGCGCCGAGTCACGCCGGCCGACTGAGGCCCGCACGCGGCGAGGCGATCGATCTCGTCGAGCGCGGCGGCGTGGCGACGCCCCCAATCGCAGAGCGCGGCGAGAATCGGTTCGAGGCTCGCTCCCAATTCGGTCGCGGCGTATTCGACCCGGACCGGCACCTCGGCGAAGACCGCGCGGGTGACGAGCCCATGCTCCTCCATCGCCCGCAGCTGTTGGATCAACACCTTCTGGGTGATGTCCGGCATCGCCCGTTGCAGTTCGGAGAGACGCTGCGGTCCGGCGAAGAGGTGATGCAGCAGCACCGCCTTCCAACGTCCGGCGATCACCTCGAGCGCCCGTTCGGCGGGCAGTGCGGAAAGCCGTTTCGAAATCCTGGTCATGCACACCATCCGGTGGGTAAGGCGGAAAAGGGTTCGTGGTCGAAGAATCTGGGGCGTGTGAGGCTCTCCGCAAGTGGAATTTCGAAAGGAGCCTCCACATGAAAGCCGTCCTTCTCCGCCGCTTCGGCGGCCCCGACGTCCTCGAGACGGTCGATCTGCCGCGCCCGACGCCCGGCCCCGGCGAGGTGCGGATCCGCGTCCGTGCCGCCGGCGTCAACTTCGCCGAGACGCTGATGCGCGAGAACCGTTACGCCCTGACCCCGCCGCTGCCCGCCGTGCTCGGCTCGGAAGTGGCCGGCGAGGTCGAAGCCGTCGGCGCCGGCGTCGAGGTCGCGATCGGCGCGCGGGTGATCGCGCCGCTGTTCGCCGCGGGTCTCTTCTTCGGCGGGTATGCCGAGGAAGTGGTGGCGCCGGCCGACTGGCTGGTGCCGATCCCCGACGGCATCGACTTCGACACCGCGACCGCGCTGACCGTGCAGGGCACGACCGCCGCCCTGCTGCTCGAGCGCGCGCCGGTCGCCGGCCGGACCGTGCTCGTCGACGCCGCCGCCGGCGGGGTCGGCTCGCTCCTCTCGCAACTCGCCCGGCGGGCCGGCGCCGCCCGGGTGATCGCGGCGGCCGGCAGCCCGGAGAAACGCGCCTTCGCCCTCGCGCTCGGCGCCGATGCGGCGATCGACTACGGTGCCGAGGATTGGAGCGAGGCGGTGCGCGCGGCGAACGGCGGCGCCGGCCCGGAGGTGATCTTCGATTCGGTCGGCGGCCGCATCACCGAGGACTGCCTCGCCCTGCTCGCGCCGCTCGGGCAGATGGTGATCTTCGGGGCGCTCAACATCCAGTCCTTCGGCCTCGGCGTGGCGGAACTGACGCGGTTGATCTTCGCCAATCAGTCGGTGACCGGCTTCGCCGCCGCGCCACTGCTGACCCCGGATCGCTGTCGCGCGCTCCTCGCCGATCTCTTCGCCCTCGTGGTCGCCGGGGACCTGAAGGTGACGATCGGCGCCGTCCATCCGCTCGCCGAGGCGGGCGCGGCCCATGCGGCGCTCGAGGGACGCCGGACGATCGGCAAGATCGTGCTGCGGCCGTGAGCCGCGCTCACGCACGACCGCGTCCCGGCGGATGACGACACCGACCCGCCGGACGGGTCCCGCCGTCGCCGGCCGGCAGGATCCGGTCGGTCCGGCACCGGGACACGGCTTCGTGAACGACACCGATGAAATATATGTTGAACGGTTTCTCCTCAAGCTCATAACCTGTGTAAGTGACGAACGACGGTTACGTGTCACCGTTCGTCGCGCCGACGGCGCCGGTCCGCGCCGCCCCTCGGGAGGAGATCCGACGATGCTTCATGCTTCCGCCGTCGCGGCCGCGCCGCCGCCGCCCCGCACCTTCCACAAGTCGGTCGTCGTCGACGGCGTCCGCATCGCCTATCGCGAGGCCGGTCAGGCCGACGCGCCGGTCGTGCTGCTGCTGCACGGCTTTCCGTCGTCGTCGCACATGTTCCGCGACCTCATCCCCCGCCTCGCCGCGACCCACCGGGTGATCGCGCCGGACTATCCCGGCTTCGGCGACAGCGACGTGCCGGCGGTCGGCGACTTCCCCTATACGTTCGCGGCGATCGCCGACCGGATCGACGGCTTCACCCGCGCGGTCGGGGCGGATCGCTACGTGATCTACATGCAGGACTACGGCGGCCCGGTGGGCTTGCGTCTGGCGCTCGCCCATCCGGAGCGGGTGCGCGGCCTCGTCGTGCAGAACGCGGTCGCCAACGTCGAAGGTTGGAACCCGGAGGTGGTCGGTCAGATCGGCCCTTATTGGCAGGAGCGCACGCCGGCGACCGAGGCGCCGGTGCGCGCGCTGCTGTCGCCGGAGACGACGCGATTCCAATATGCGCACGGCGAGACGCGCGCCGACCGGCTGTCGCCCGACGCATGGATCCGCGATCAGGCCGGGCTCGATCGCCCCGGCAACGACGCCGTCCAGCTGGAGATGTTGTTCAACTACCGTGACAACGTCGCCCAATATCCCTTTTGGAAAACTTGGCTCTCGGACCATCGCCCGCCGATGCTGATCGTCTGGGGGCGCAACGATCCGTTCTTCACGATCGCCGGGGTCGACCATTTCCGCGAGCTGGTGCCGACCGCCACGGTCCGGCTCTACGACGCCGGCCACTTCGCGCTCGAGACCCACCTCGACGAGATCGCGACGGAGATGCTCGACTTCCTCGGAGGTCTTCCCGATTGACCGACCACGATCCGGCGCGGCGGCGGTGATCGCCGCGCCGGATCGCCCACCGGTGAAGCGCCACTTGCCTCGACACCGGCGTCTCTCTACTTTTTCGGTTACCGACGACGAGGGAGACGCGACGTGACGAGGGGCGACGACGGGACGGACGACGGCGAGACCGCCGGCGCGCGCGCGGAGTTTCGCGAGGGGTTTCCCTTCGTCGGCGGCGCGGCATGGATCGACTTCGTCGACACCCGCCCACTCGATCCGGCCGGTCGGCCGATCGATCTGATCGCGACGCCCGAGGCGCTCGCGACCTGGGCCCGACTGGCGGAAATTCCGCTCGCGACGGCGCCGACCGCGTCCGACCATCCCCGCGCCCTCGCCTTGCGCGACGCGCTGCGCGATCTCTTCGAGACGACGTCGCGCGGCGAGCCTCCCGAGCCGGCCGCCGCGGCGGTGGTCGAGGCGGAGCTCGAGCGAGTGCGCCTCGCCCCACGGCTCGCGCACGACGGCGGCGACTGGCGGCTCGACGAGCGGCTCGACGGCGATCTCTGCGGCGCGCTGGCGCTCGACTTCGCCCGCTTCGTCTGCGAGGTGGAGCCGCAACGGCTCAAACACTGCGCCAATCCCGCCTGTTCGATGGTGTTCCACGACGTCGGCAAGAACAATCGGCGCCGCTGGTGCACGATGAGCGTCTGCGGCAATCGCGACAAGGTCGCCCGTTTCCGCGCCCGTCACGCCCGCCCGACCTGAGCGATCGAGCCGGCCGTCAGGGCGGCGCGGCGCGGGCGAATTCGTCCTCGAAGGTCCGCAGCTCGCCGGCGTCGAGATCGGACACCGCCCAGAACACCAGACCGCCCGCCGTCCATCGCCTGAGCCCGTAGCCGTCGCGGTCTCCCGCGAAGCGATGCTGCGCCGTCGCCGGCCAGACGAACAGATTGACGACGTGGCCGTGGCGCCGATAGACGAGCGCCGCCACCACCCGCCCCTCGACGTAGTCGAGCCGGCCGCCGACCAGGGGGAACCCTCGCGCGGCGAGGTCGACCACCGGCGGCGAGAAGTCGATCTTGCCGGAAAACCACGGTTTGATGGCGTGGCGATCGGAGGTGGCGACGTCGGTCAGGTGATCCGCCAGAAGCGAGCGGACGTGGCCGGCGACGAGGTCGCCCTCGACGTCGGGACCGGGCCGGACCTGGACGAACAGAACGACGGCGAGCGCCGCCGCCGCCAGCGACGGCATCAGGCTCCAGCGGCCGAGCCGGTCGAGCAGGCGCGCCGCGGCCGCGAGTGTTCGGTGCCGCGACGGCTGCGATCGCCCCGCCTCGGCGGTGAGGTCGGCGAGGATCCGGGCGCGCAGGGGTTCCGGCGCGACATGGCGCAGCGACGGGCGCGCCAGCCGCTCGCGGGTGGTGCGCTGGATCGCGAGTTCGGCGCGGCAGGCGGGACACTCGGCGAGGTGGCGCTCGATCTCGAGCGCATGGGCGGCGTCGAGTTCGCCGTCGACGAAACCGCACAGCAGCGGCGTCAGCCGGGCGCAGTCGAGGGACGAATCGCGGGGTTCGGTCACGGCGCGCCTCCCTCCCCGGTCTCGACCGACCAGAGCTCGGCGAAGGCCTTGCGAGCGCGCGCCAGCCGCGACATCACCGTACCGATCGGCACCGCCAGCACCTCGGCGATCTCGCGATAGGAACAGTCCTCGAGATCGCGCAGAACGAGGATCTCGCGGTGCGTTTCGGAGAGGCGAGCCAAGGTGCGGTGGACCGCGTCGGTCTCGCCGACGGCGAGGAGATAGGATTCCGGATCACCTTCGGCGGGAAACGCGGCGAACGCATCGCCCTCCTCCCCGTCGCCGTCTCCCGCCGGTGCGGCGACGGCAATCTCGACGCGGCGGCGGCGATTGCGCGCGCGCCAGTCGAGGTGACAGTTGCGGACGATCGCCAAGAGCCAGGCACGGGCACCACCGTCACGGCGGCCGTCGTAGGCGCGAAAGGCGCGCAGCATCGCCTCCTGCACCACGTCCTCGGCGGCGTCCGCCTCCCGGCACAGCCACCGCGCCAGATCGTAGGCGGCGTCGAGGTGCGGCAGGATTTCGCCCTCGAAGCGGCGCAGCCGCCGCGCTTCGGGGTCGTCGCTGGCCCGCGCCGATCGGGCGGACGGGCGCGCAAAGAGCATGGCGAAGAGGGCCGGCAGGCTCGGTCCTGCCGGCC
>JAAYVT010000203.1 GCA_012517025.1 Phyllobacteriaceae bacterium
ATTCGAGCTCACGGCGGAAGAGCGTGCCGAGATCCTCGCCGCCGATCCAAAGTGTGTCGAGGTGATCTTCCCGCTGTTCAACGGGCAAGACCTCAACACCATGCCGAAGCTGGAGCCCTATCGCTGGGTCATCTACTTCCGCGATTGGCCGGAGGAACGGGCGCGGCTGTACGGACCGGCATTCCGTCGCGCCGAAGCACTGGTGAAGCCTTATCGCGATTCACTGACTGGGCAGATCCATCAAGATTGTTTCTGGAAATTCTGGGATCTAAGGCCGCAGCTTGTTGCTGAACTGGACAGAAGAAGAACCATCTTGGCGTCCGCCATTACATCAAAGTATCTCTCGTTCAGATATGTCCCGACCAATGTAATCATGAATAAGGCAACAAAGCTCTATTTCTTTGATGCCTGGCGCCATTTTGCATGCTTGCAGTCATCAATACACGCGGTTTGGGCCTATTGGACATGCGGAATGATGGGGCTCTCCACGTTGAAATATTCAACGACGGAAGCGTTGGAAACGTGGCCGATGCCAGCCCTCGATGGCAACGGGGAACTCGATGATCTCGGCGAGCGGTATCACGCGCACCGCGAGTCATTGATGGCAGACAAAGCGATCGGCCTCACTGAGCTCTACAACCGATTCCACGACCCGTCAGACGCCGATGCTCGAATCGGGGTCATGCGCGAATTGCAGCGCGAAATGGACATCGCCGTCGCACGCGCCTATGGCTGGGACGATCTCGGCCTCGAACACGGGTTCCACGAAGTGCCGTATCTACCGGAGAACGACCGCGTCCGATTCACCATCTCCGAGCGTGCACGGCTCGAAGTGCTGCGCCGTCTCTCGGAGTTGAACCGCCAACGCTACGAAGAAGAAGTCGCGCGAGGTGTGCATGGCGGAACCATGAACGGGCGTCGGACGACGAGAGTTCGAAGAGGAGGGACGAGGAGATGAACGATCCGAAAAGACGAGGGGAACGTTTTCAAGATAGGAGCGAACGCGCATGACAAAGACCGAGACTACGAACCGAGTTCCGGCCATGGCGGAGGTCGGCGCATGGCTCGTCCGTAGAGGTCCGGATGTCCGCTCCGACAATTTGAAAATCGCCGTCGATCATGTTTCCTCCGACCTCCGAGGCATCCGCGAAGGCGACGGCCTTCTGCTCGTCGAAGAAAAATCCGGATCGCTCGATGTCGCATTCTTTGCTCGTATATACCGCGTGCGGCGTGGCCTCGACGAAACCGCGTTATTACTAGACGGGCTGCTTCCGGTGGAACCTCCCCGACCTTCGAGAGATTTCGGTATCCAGCCGCCGACCGTGGCTGTCTCCCGCCTGGAATGGCCGACTTTCGAATCCGCCCTGAAGACGGCCTGTGGCATCGACTTCCCGGCGCTTCCCATCATTGAAGGGAAAACGCCGGAGGAACGGAATCATATCAGGGATCTCCTGCAATGGGCGGTCGAAGACGACCTGCTCGGACCCGCCGACGGACCCGTCGAGGAGATCGTGGGGATGAGCGTGCGAGACCGTTACCTGGTCGGCAAGCTCGCTCCGCCGGACACCCGAGTGCCGGACGACCAGGTGGAAGACCTTCCGGACGCGGCGACCGCCAACCCTGAAGGCGACGACCGAGAAGCCGAGGCGTCGACCAGCAACTCGTTGGTGCCCTCGTCTTTCGGTTTCACGTTCTGCGTGGACGGATCGGCGAAGGCCGTCGAGGTCCGCGCGAGTTGGGGAAGGTACGAACGTACCGAAAGCGAGCGGACGACCGAAGACGGAAAACCGATCCGTTGCTGGAAACGAATA
>JAAYVT010000204.1 GCA_012517025.1 Phyllobacteriaceae bacterium
CAGCTCCTGCCGGTCGATCGGCCGGACCAGATAGTCGTTGACGCCGAGATCGAGGCCGCGCAGCAGACGCACCCGATCCTCCTGCTCGGTGACGAGCAGAATCGGCAACATGCGGGTGCGCTCCAGCGACCGCATCTGCGACACCAGCCGCAGCGCGTCGAAATTCGACAGACCGAGGCTGACGATCACCAGATCGAAATCGCTCTCGGCGACGCGGAACAACGCCTGTTGGGCGTCGGTCTCCACCGTCAGCTCGTGCCGGCCGGCGAGGCCGGTCTGCAGGCGCTCGAAGCTCGAGCGGCGGTCGTCGACCAGCAGGACGCGCCCACGCGGCACCTCGGCGAACAGGCGCGGATCGAGCCCGTCGTCGAGGCCGAGTTCACGGCCGGCGACCGAGCGCAGACGCAGCTCGTCGGTCAGCGCCTTGAGCCGCACCAGGCTCTTCGCCCGGGTGACGAGAGCGGTGTCGTTGACCGGCTTGGTGAGGAAGTCGTCGGCGCCGGCCTCGAGCCCCTTGACCCGATCGGCGATCTGGTCGAGCGCCGTCACCATCACCACCGGAATGTGTTGGGTGCGCGGGTCGGCCTTCAGCCGCCGGCACACCTCGAAGCCGTCCATGCCCGGCATCATGACGTCGAGCAGAACGAGATCCGGCAGGGTGCGCCGCGCCTCGGCGAGGGCGGCCTCGCCCGACAGCGCCGTCACCACCTCGAAATATTCCGCTCCGAGGCGCGCCTCGAGCAATTTCACGTTGGCAGGAATGTCGTCGACGACCAGAACACGACCCGTCATCTCGCCTCACCCGAACTTCACGCGTCACCGAGATAGGACTTCACCGTCTCCAGAAACTTGGCGACGGAAATGGGCTTGGAGATGTAGGCCTCGCAGCCGCCCTGGCGGATGCGTTCCTCGTCGCCCTTCATGGCGAAGGCGGTCACCGCGATCACCGGGATGGTGCGGAGATCGTCGTCTTCCTTCAACCACTTGGTGACTTCGAGCCCGGACACTTCCGGTAACTGGATGTCCATGAGGATGAGATCGGGACGGTCGGCACGGGCGACGTCCATGGCATCGAAACCGTTGCGCGCCTGCAACGTTCGATAACCGTGCGCCTCCAAGAGATCGTGGAAGAGCTTCATGTTCAGCTCGTTGTCCTCCACGATGAGGACGGTCTTGGCCATTCTCACACCCCCGAGACCGATGGATCGGTCGTCCCCGGACGGTCTTCCCGTCGATGCTGTCCCAGACGCGGACGTTAGCAGCGATTCATTGAGAAAGAGAAAAAAGGCGACGCAATGCGACATTCGACAGGGTCTCGGAGTCGTGACGGGCTGACGCGCGAACAGGCGAGCGAAATCGCGGTGGCGGCGCTGTCGTTCCTGGCGCGAGACGGCGAAGTTCTCGGTCGTTTTCTCGGCGCGACGGGGCTCGGCCCGGAAAATCTGCGTTCGGCGGCCGCCGAACCGGGGTTCTTCGTCGCCGTGCTCGAATACCTGATGGGCGACGAGAGCCTGCTGCTCGCCTTCGCGGAGAGCGAACGGCTGCGCCCGACCCTGATCGCGGCGGCGCGCCACGCCCTCGATCCGATCGGCGACCTCTCGTGAGCGGCGTCCGCCTCGTCACCGGGCCGGACGAGCATCGACCGAACGGGCGGCCGCTGCTGGTCGTCGACGTCGACGAGGTGGTGTTGCGCTTCGTCGCGCCGTTTTCGGCCTTCCTGGAGACGCGCGGGTTCCGCCTCCATCCGCGTTCCTACGCGCTCGGCGGCAACGTGACTCGAGCAGGCGGCGACCAGGCGGTCGCCGGCGACGTCGTGCAGCGGCTGATCGGCGACTTCTTCTTCGCGGCGGTCGACGACCAGCCGGCGGTCGCCGATGCGATCGCGGTGCTCGAACGGCTGCGGGCCGTCGCCGATCCGGTGCTCCTCACCAACGTGCCGGCGGCGCAGGCGGAGCGGCGGGCGGCGCATCTCGGCCGGCTCGGGCTGACGGCGCCGATGATCGCCAACGCCGGCGCCAAGGGACCGGCGGTGGCACGGCTGGCGGCGGGGGCGCGGGCGGTCGGCGGGGTCGATCTGCCGGTGATCTTCGTCGACGACGGACCGACGCAGCTCGCCTCGGCGCGCGGCGCGGTCGGCGACCTGCGGCTGGTGCAGTTCGTCGCCGATCCGGTGTGGTTCGCGCTGGCGCCGGAGATCCCGGGCATCTGGCTGCGGACGCGGCTGTGGACGGAGGTGGAGGCGGCGATCACGGCGATCGGCGCCGACCGCCGAGGGGGCGAGGCGATTGCCGGGTCTCGGACGGCGTCGTAATCTCGGCATCCCGTCGGTTTCCCATGCGAGGCGGTACGATGAGCGCTCCCGCCGAACCGCCTTCCGACGTTCCCGCTCCCCTCGCCTTCTGCCGCGACTGCCTGACGCCGGCGCGGGTCGGGGCGACGCGCTGTCGCAAATGCGGCAGCCCGCGCCTGCTCGCCCACCCCGAGCTCGATCGCCTCGCCATCGCCCACGTCGATTGCGACGCCTTCTACGCCTCGGTGGAGAAGCGCGACGACCCGTCTCTGCAGGACAAGCCGGTGATCGTCGGCGGCGGCAAGCGCGGGGTGGTGTCGACCGCCTGCTACGTCGCCCGCATCTCCGGCGTGCGCTCGGCGATGCCGATGTGGCAGGCGCTGGAGCGCTGCCCGCAGGCGGTGGTGATCCGGCCGAACATTGAGAAATACACCCGCGTCGGGCGCGAGATCCGTCAAATGATGGGCGATCTCACCCCGTTGGTCTAACCGCTGTCGATCGACGAGGCCTTCCTCGATCTCTCCGGCACCGAGCGGCTGCACCACGGTTCGCCGGCGCTGACCCTCGCCCGCTTCGCGGCGCGGGTGGAGAAGGAGATCGGCATCACCGTGTCGGTCGGGCTGTCGCACAACAAGTTCCTCGCCAAGATCGCCTCCGATCTCGACAAGCCGCGCGGCTTTTCGGTGATCGGGCGGGCGGAGACAGCCGATTTCCTGGCGCCGCGTCCGGTCGAGACGATCTGGGGGGTGGGGCGGGCGACCGCCGAGGCGCTGCGCGGAATGGGGCTTTCCACCATCGCCGACCTCCGGCGGGCCGACGAGACCGAGCTCTTCCGCCGATTCGGGGTGCTCGGACGACGGTTGAAGGAACTGGCGGAGGGACGCGACCGGCGCGTCGTCGACCCGTCCGACGAGATCAAGTCGATCTCCAACGAGCTCACCCTCGAAACCGACGTCGCCGACGTCACGGCGCTCGAGAAGATCTTGTTCAAGCTCGCCACGAAGGTGTCGGGGCGGCTGAAGAGCCACGGCATCGGCGGCTTCACCGTGCAGTTGAAGTTGAAGACGCCGGACTTCAAGGGCCTGACGCGCAACCGCCGCCTCGCCGATCCGACCGCGCTCGCCGATCGGATCTTCCGGGTCGGCGCGGAGCTGCTGCGCCGGGAGGCCGACGGGCGACGGTTCCGGCTGATCGGCATCGGCGTCGCCGATCTCACCCCGATCGAGTTCTGCGATCCGCCCGACCTCGTCGACGAGGGGGCGTCGCGGCGCGCCAAGGCGGAAGCGGCGGTCGACGATCTCAGGCGCCGGTTCGGCGCCGACGTGGTCGAGGCGGGCCGCGTGTTCTCGCCGAAACCGCGCCGCGAGGCGGCCGAACCGTCTCAGGGACAGGCGGCGGAGGGCATCGAATCCAACGAGGAGAGGTCGCCGCGCAAGACGAAGGAGCCGTAGTCGAAGCGCATCTTGCGAGAGATTCCGTTGTCGTAGACGAGGAAGCTCAGCTGATACTCCGGCGTCGCCTCGCCGTCGGTGCTCTTCTGCGGATCGAAGAAGGAGATGTCCACCGGCCACCGGCGATGCCCCTTCAGAAGATCGGAGACGGCGGCCGGTTCGTCGGCGGTGTCGTCGGGGCCGGTGAGCTCGCGGCCGATGACGACGGTGGTGTGATAGGGCTTCTCGCCGTCGTCGAAGCCGTCGTAGAGGTCGACGTCGGCCAAGCTGCGGCCGGCCTCCGCCGCCTCGACCACGGCGCGCATGTGGGCGGTGGGGAAGAGCGCCGCCGTCGGTAGGGCGACGTCCTTCTCGTGCGGTCGCTCGAGCCGAACCCGCACCCGGCCGTCGGCAGCCCGGGTGGCGCGGCCCTTGGAGACCAGCATCTCGACCCGATCGACCCAGTTCTCGTTGACGAAGTCGAAGGTCTTTCCGGCGCCGTCCTCGAAACTGGTGGTGCGCAGATCGGTCAATCGCGACACGCCCTCGGCCGGATCGAGCCGGGTGACCATGCGAAAGCGGCTGGTCCAACCCTCGCAGGCGGAGCCGGAAAGCTCGTAGACCAGCCGGCCGGTGGCGGCGGCGATCGGCGAGCGGTCGCCCCCGCCGACGAGCCGCATCTCGTAGACGGCGCGGTGGCCGACGAAGGTGATCGGCGCGGCGGCGGTCGGCGCGGCGAAGCCGGCGACGGCGGCGAGCGCCAGGATCGGGGCGAAGCGGAAGCGACGCGGCACGGCGACGAACGACATCAAGACGATTCCCTCCCGAGGCGGAGGCGTGGCGCCGTCCGCGCCGCTTCGCTCCCCTCGTCGAAGAGCGCATTGAACGCGACGAACCGGCGCCGGGCAAGCATGCGGCGACGGCGATTGCGGTGCGGCGCGGAATCCGACAAGAAGGGGCACCCTTCCCCGCCGGTCCGCCGGCCCCACGCGGAGACGCGTCCCATGAGCTCGATCGACGCTCGCCTGAAGGCCCTCGGCATCGTCCTGCCGACCCCCGCCGCCCCGGTCGCCGCCTACGTCCCGTTCGTCAAATCCGGCGACCTGCTGTTCGTCTCCGGCCAGGTGCCGAGGGGGGCGACCGGCCTCGAATACGTCGGCAAGCTCGGCGCCGGGGCCGACGTCGACTTCGGCCGGGCGGCGGCGCGGCTGTGCGCGATCAACCTGATCGCGCAGGTGAAGGCGGCGATCGGCGACCTCGAGGCGCTCGTCCGGGTGGTCAAGCTCACCGGTTTCGTCAATTCCGCCCCCGACTTCGGCGATCAGCCCAAAGTCGTCGACGGCGCCTCCGAGCTGATGATCGAGGTGTTCGGCGACCGCGGCCGGCATTCGCGCTCGGCGGTCGGGGTCGCCGCCCTACCGTTCGGCATCGCCGTCGAGGTCGAGGCAATCTTCGAGATCGCCTGACGCTCCGGCGTTCGGCGACGCGTGGAGGCGTCATGGACTTTTCTTGGCTCACCCGTCGTCCGATCGCCCATCGCGGCCTGCACGACGCCCGCCTCGGGCGGATCGAAAACACGCTCGGGGCCGCCCGCGCGGCGGTCGACCGCGGCTTCTCGATCGAATGCGACGTGTCGCTGTCGGCCGACGACGAGGTGGTCGTCTTCCACGACGACACGCTCGAACGGCTGACCGTGGCGGAAGGGCGGGTCGGTGAGCGGCGATTCGCCGAGCTCGCCGGCCTGACGATGCGCGGCGGGGCGGAGCACATCCCGAGCCTCGGGCAGTTGCTCGCCGCCATCGACGGGCGGGTCGGGCTGGTGATCGAGCTGAAGAGCGCGTTCAAGCCGGTGGCCGAGGACCGCTTGGCGGCGCGGGTGGCCGAAGTGCTCGCCGGCTACGACGGCCCGGTCGTCACCAAGTCGTTCGATCCGCGCCTGGTGGTGTCGGCGCGCCGGTACATGCCCGATCTGGCGCACGGCATCGTCGCCGAACGGGCCGACGACCCGGTGTGGTACGGCGGCATGAGCGCGGTCGGGCGATTTGCCCTCACCCATCTGCTGCACGCGCCGTGGTCGCGACCGGACTTCGTCTCCTATTCGATTCGCGATCTGCCGGCGCCGGGGCCGTGGGCGCTCCGGCGTCTGTTCGGCCGGCCGGTGATCACCTGGACCGTCTCCTCGCCGGCGGACGCGGCGAAGGCGGCGCTCCACGCCGATCAGATCGTGTTCGAGGGCTTCGACCCGGAAGCCGCGGCGCAGTGAGCGACACGGCCCGCCGCGGCGGGCCGTGTCGCTCACTGCGCCGCGGCTTCCGGGTCGAAGCCCTCGAACACGATCTGATCGGCGTGG
>JAAYVT010000205.1 GCA_012517025.1 Phyllobacteriaceae bacterium
AGTCGACGTTCCCCGAATAGCCGGTCGCCACCACCGGCGTCCCCGCGACCATCGCCTCCAACATGTGGTAGCCGAACCCTTCCGCCCGGTGCAGCGACACCAGACAGTCGGCCCCCTCGATCAGCGCCGCCTGCTCCCGATCGGTCAGCAGACGATCGAGCAGGACGACCCGATCGCACTCCTCGACGATGTTCTTCACCCACTGCCAGATCCGATGATCCGGAGACGAGGGGTCGATCTTGTCCAGGCTGTGCACCTTGACGACGAGACGCACCTTCTCGTCGGCCGGAAAGGCGGCGAGGAACGCGCGGATGGTGCCGAGCGGGTTCTTGCGGAACACCCCCGACAGGGCGTCGCCGGCGGTGAGGAAGACGAAGTCGTCCGGCCCGACCAGCCCGTCGAGGACCTCCCGGCGTGCGGCGGCCCGGCCGAGCGGGTGCGTCGCCCGCGCCGCCGTCCCCATGGTATGGGTCGGGCGGAAGCCGCCGAGCGTTTCGGTGATGAAGCTCGACGCCGACCAGATCTCGTCGACCAGGGTCAGCCCCAATCGCTGCGCCGCGTGCGGCGGCGCCACTTCGGTATAGGGACACGCGACGTTGTAGGCGGTCTCGAAGACGTCCGGGAAATAGGCGAAGACGCTCGGCAGTTCCTCGAGATTGAGATGGACGACGTTGATCTTCGCCGGCCCCGGCGGCTCGAGGGCAAGCTTCACATCGGTGCGACGAGCATTCGGGTGATCGAGGGCATGGTCGCAGCAGCGCAGCGTGATCGGGAGCTTCGCCAAGGCCGCCGCCAGCATGTGGCAGGAATCGGAGACCCCGAGCCGGCGACTGAACGGACCGATGATCTGGACGTCGACCTCCGCGCCGGCGCCGCCCACGAACGCCGCCTGGAGACGATGCCCCGCCGCCGTGAGGGTCCGAAACCGCCCCTCGGCGAGGACCAGACCGGACGCCTCCACCGCGTCGCGCCAGCGGGCGCGATCCAGCGCGAGCTCCGGCAGGACGTCGTGGAGATCCCGCTCGAACGGCGAAAGTCCGGCCGCGTCGGGAGCGAGATAGGCGTCGAGGCTCCGCGCCGGGACGTATTGCAGCAAGTGTGGGGTGGTGACCGCGAAGAGGGCGATCGCCAGGAGGATCGTCCGCCGCCCCGCCACCGTCGTCGTGTCGACCGTCCGCAGAAAGGCGTTCTCGGCGGCGAAAGACGCCATGAACGGCGACAACGGATAATCCACCGCCGGATCGATCGGCGCGCGCAGGCGCTCCCGCCAACACTCCGGCACGAGGCAGTCCTCGCCCCCGAATTGGAGCGCGTGATGGGCCGCCCACAGGTGGATGTCGGCGAGGACGTCGTCGCCCGACGATGCGGAGGCGGCGAAGTGATCCGCGAACAACCGTCGCGCGCCGGTCGGCACCTCCGGATGCGCATCGTCGGGTCCGGCGTTGAGATGAGCGATCTCGTCGGCCGACAGCGGCACCCGCAGGGGACTGCGCCCGCCGACGTAGGCGATCAGGTAATGGCGCAGATAGGCGTCGTAGTCCCGCAGCGAGTTGGTCGGTTCGAAGTCTTCGGCGACGTTCCATTTGTGTCGGACGTGGTCGAGATAGGCGCCGACCGGCCGCCCCAGCGCCGGCGGCGGGCCGGGGATCGGCGACGCCGCGACCAAGCGCTCGCAAGCAGCCGCGCTCGCCCCGCTGCGCGCGCCCGCGGCCCGCGACGGCGGCGCCCAGAACCCGGCGGCGAAGGTGCGGCGCAGATACTGCCGGACGTCGGCGATCGGCGCTTCGGCTGGCGACGGCTCGCCGCCCGACGGCGGCGTCAGTTCCGTCCATCGCGGCCCGACCGCGAACACCCGGATCTCGTCGTCGGCCTCGAACGGAGGGGCACCGAACGGCGCGGTGACGCGGAAGCCGTATCCACCGTCGCCGATCCCGATGTTGCGCAGATCGGCGCGCGCGATGTCGGCGCGCCCCTGTCCGAAGAACCGGCCGCCGACGAAGACGTGGACGAGCACGCGTTCGCTCGGCTCCTCCGGCCGCCACGCCCACCCGGTCACCGCCTGACCTTGCGGCCCGTCGCAATACCCGACGGCGTCGACCTGTCGAGAAGGCGCCGATCGAGACCGTCGCGGAAGAAACGAATTCCATTTGACCATGTCGCGTCCCATCGTCCACCCCACCGGACCGCCCCTCGGATCGTCGATCGACGGTCGGAGGCGGGGTGGAGGAGAGGTCGCCGAGCGGCGGCCCTCGTCGTCTTCGTCGGTTCGGGTGACGACACGAGACACGGCGATGACGACGACACAATGGCGCCGTTCGCGAGGATCGAGAAGAGGGGCGAGCCGATCGCGCCACACGCATCGCACCCTCGACCGTCGCCGAGAGACGCCTCGACGGCGTCGCGCCCCGCCGGAAACGGCTCTTCCCGCCGCGGGCGACGCCCGGTTCGCGCCCACGCGCGTCGTCCCGACGGCTGCCGAATTTCTCCCTTCGCGCTCCGGCGGGCGGTCGATCGACGCACCGATTCCTCGTCGTGCGACGCGCGACCGCACCGGCAGAGACGTCGCCGCGGCGAGACGGTGATCGCGTCCGACTCTCGTCTCGAGATTTCAGCGACCCATATTCCCGCCTTGACGGGCGCCCGCCCGTCGAGGCCTACTTCGCCGAGCGACGGAGGGTGCGAGCAGCCGATCGTCGTCGACGTCCTCGTCACGGCTCGGATCGGGCCGCGCCGACCCGGCGTCGCGGCGCATTCACCGGACCCGGCAGTCGACACCCGCCGTGAGAATCTCCCGAAATCGGCGGGGACCCGGTCGACCGCGAAGACCGACCCGACACCAGTGGCAGACCACGTCCACGGCCGGCATGGCGGAAGAATTCCTCAGCGTGCGGAGAGAAACATGACTTCTCGAGAACTACCCTTCTGGCCGCGACTGACCGGAGCCGAGCGACCCGCGCGGGCGTTTCTCATCCTCGGGACGTGTCAGGCCGGTGCACTGGTTCCGTCCACGCCGACTTTGAACATTCGTGCCGATCATTACCTGGTCGAATCCTATCTGCATTCGCCAGTTCCGGACGTCGATTTCGGTAAATACGACGCCGTCGTGATCGGCACCACGCTTCGCCACATTCTTCAGCACGCCACCGGCAAATCCCTCGTCGCCTCCGACGCCACCTTCGCGCGGCTTCGCAACGAAGCAGACGTCGAGGCGTTGATCGCGGCGTGCAAGCCGATCATCGATCAGCGCGTCGCCACGCTGCACGAGCAGCTCCCCGGATTGCCCACCTTCTTCAATTCGATCTTCGAGCCCAGCTACAATTATCTCGGAAATCTGGTGGGACGGCACGACCCGACGTCTCCCGTCGAAGTGGTGCGGAGAATCAACAAACTCATCTACGATGCGTGCCGGGCGTACTCGAACTTCCACTTCGTCGAAGTCAACGACATCTTGAATTGGGTGGGTCGGTCGCACATTCAGGACGACGCGATCCTGAGCGCGTCGCACGCCTCGATCATCGCCGATCACGGCGGGCTCGACCAAGGCCGGCTCGTCCCTCCGATCAACGTCGAGGAAACCTACGAGACGAGACGGTACATCGGCACGTTCGTCGAGACGTTCTGGCGCATCGTCTGCGACGATCTCGACGTCATCCGCCCGGTGAAGCCGGTCAAGCTGATCATCATCGACCTCGACGACACGCTGTGGCGCGGCATCGCCGCCGAGGACGACCGCGCCTCGTGGGAGCGCGTCGAAGGATGGCCGATCGGCTTCGTCGAGGCGCTTCTCTTCTTCCGTAAACGCGGCGGTTTGCTCGCGGTCTGTTCGAAGAACGATCACGATTCGACTCTCCAGCGACTGAGCCAGATCTATGATGGCGCAATCGGTCCGGACGACTTCGTGTCGATGAAGATCAATTGGGAATCGAAGGCGAACAACATCGGAACAATCCTTGAGGAGGTCAACTTCCTCCCCGAGAACGTGCTGTTCATCGACGACAATCCGCGCGAGATCGACGAGGTCGCGGCGCGGTTTCCCACCCTGCAGTGTTTCCGCGGCAGCCATTACGATTGGCGCCGGTTGATCCTCCGGGCGGCCGAGACCCAGGTCCCGTTGGTGACCGAGGAATCGCAGACCCGCACCGAATCGACCCGCGCATTGATCCAGCGGACCGAACAGGCGACCTCCGCCTCTCGCGAGGAATGGCTGAAATCGCTCGACGTTCAGGTTTCCATCCGGATCCGCAACACGACGAGCGGGCCGGACATGGCGCGCGTCTTCGAACTCATCAACAAGACGAACCAGTTCAACACCAACGGCCACCGTTGGACGCAGACCGAATTCGACGACTTCTTCAAGGCCGGCGGCGTATGCGTCCACGCGTCATTGAAGGACCGCGCCGTCGACAACGGCATCATCGGCGTCGTCATGGTCGGCGGCGGCTCGCTGACGCAAGCCGTGCTCTCCTGCCGCGTGTTCGGCCTCGGCGCCGAGGTCGTGATGGGATCGGTCGCGACCAGGATCGCCCTCGCGCGCGCGCCGAAGGCGCAAGGATCGATCGTCGACACCGGTCGCAACT
>JAAYVT010000019.1 GCA_012517025.1 Phyllobacteriaceae bacterium
CATGGGCGAGGCGCAGGTTGCGCGAGTGACGCGTGTTGCCGCCGCGAAAGACCGGGGGCGCCGCTTCGTCGAGCACCACCCGTGCGCCACGCTCCGCCGCCGTCAGCGCCGCGATCAACGCCGCCGTTCCGCCGCCGATCACGTGCACGTCGGCGGCGACGTCGTCGGCCCGGGGGTCGGGATCGGATGCGCCGCTCAGGATCTCGCCCTCCGACGGGCCGAGACCGGCGCTCTCAGGCGCCCGGCGCCGCCCCCGTCGCGCGGCGCGAGGGGGAAAGGTGGAAGCTTCGCCTCTCCCGAGAAAGCGCGGGAGAGTACGCATGCGCCCCCGATCGCCGTCGGCGCGACCGGTTCCGCGGCCCGTCCGTCCCCGTCAGACCTTGGGCACCACCACCAGCCGCTCGACGAGCTCGCCCTTGCCGAGATGCGTCTCGCAGATCTCGTCGACGTCGGCCTCGCTCTTCGGCGCGTACCACACCCCCTGCGGATAGACCACCATCAACGGCCCCGCCCGACAGAAGCCGAGGCAGCCGGTCGCCGTCATCGCCACGGTCGGATCGCCGAGCGATTCGACGCCCCATTGCAGCCGCTTCCACAACGGATCGGCCCCCTGCGCCCCGCACGAGCCGCGCGGATGGCCCGGCGGCCGGCTCTGGAAACAGGCGAAGACGTGATGCTTGAAGACCTGCGGCAATTCCTCGCTCATGCGACCCTCCCGGCGATGCGACCGATCTGGAATTCTTCGTATTCAAGGGTCGTGCCGGATTGCCCACCGGCGGCCCGGATCTTGCGAAACCGGCGGAAAGCGGCGGTGAGAGAGCGGGGGCGGGCATGGCGGACGCAAGTGAGAACGCGGCACGGCGTCGGCTTCGCGACGACGACGCGATCGATTTCGGCGAGCTGCCGCCGGCCGTGAACGAAATCCTACAAAGGGGCGTGGCGCTCCACCGCGTCGATCGCGCCGCCGCCGACCGCGCCTTCCGCGAGGCGCTGGCGCTCGATCCGCGCGCGCTCGCCACCTATTTCTGTCTCTACAAGATCCACACCTACGCCGGCGATCTCGACGCCGCACTCGAAGCAGCGGAGGCCGGCGCCCGCGAGGCGGCCCGCCAGGCGAACCTCTCCCCGGACTGGCGGCTGTGGGAGGCGGACGCGATCTCGCTCGACGGCCCCGGCCGCTTCGCGCTCTACACCCTGAAGGCGCTCGCCTTCATCCGCCTGCGCCGCGACGAGCCCTGCGCGGCGGACGAGGTGCTCGCCCATCTCGCCCGTCTCGACCCGGCCGACGCCGTCGGCGGCTCGGTGGTGGCGGCGATCCGGCGCGGCGTCGAGGCCTGAGCCCCCGAAACGACGACGGCGCGGGGACCTCGCGATCCCCGCGCCGTCGTCGATGGGCATCCGCCTCAGCAGCAGCGGAAGGCGCCGTTCGGTCCTCCGCCGTAGCGTCGATCCTGACGCTCGCGGAAGAACTCGGTCTTGGTCATCACCGGCAGATCCGGATGGGTCTCCCGGCGATGGGCGACGTAGGTGTCGTAGTCCGGCACCCCGACCATCAGGCGCGCCGTCTCCGCGACGCGCCGTCCGATCTCTGCGCCGTCAGGCAGCCGTAGCCCGCAGATCCGACACCCCATCGTCGACCTCCTTGGTGGTGACCTTGTCGGCCTTCAGCGCCGCCAGGGCGGCCTGGACGCCGAAGCCCAGCATGACGACGACCACCACCATGAACAGCGCCGTCAGCCCCGCGTCGAGGCGGTTGTTGAAGACGATCCGCTCCATCTGCTCCATGCTCTTGGCCGGAGCCAGCAGCTTGCCGGCGGCGGCAGACTCCGCGAAGCGGTTCGCCTGGGCGAGGAAGCCGATCGCCGGACGGGCGTCGAACAGCTTCTGCCAACCCGCGACCAGGGTGCACAGGCTGAGCCAGCCGAGCGGCACCAGGGTGACCCAAGAATAGGCCTGCCGCTTCATCTTGAACAGCATGACCACGGCGAAGGCGAGCGCGATCGCGGCCAGCATCTGGTTGGCGATGCCGAACAGCGGCCACAGGGTGTTGATGCCGCCGAGCGGATCGACCACGCCCTGGTAGAGGAAGTAGCCCCAGCCGGCGACCGCGAGCGCGGTGGCGGCGAAGTTGGCGCCCCAGGAGTGGGTCTGCTTGAAGGCCGGGATCGCCGTACCGACGAGATCCTGGATCATGAAGCGGGCGACGCGCGTGCCGGCATCGACCGTGGTCAGGATGAACAGAGCCTCGAACAGGATGGCGAAGTGATACCAGAAGGCCATCATCGCCGGACCGCCGACCACGCCCGACAGAATGTGGGCCATGCCGACGGCGAGCGTCGGCGCGCCGCCGGCGCGGCTGAGGATGGTCGCCTCGCCGACCTGACGCGCCACGTCGGTGAGCAGGTCGGGCGACACCACGAAGCCGAAGTTGGCGATCGCGGCGGCCGCCGTCTGGGCGGTGGTGCCGAGGATCGCCGGCGCGGTGTTCATGGCGAAATAGACGCCCGGATCGAGCACCGCCGCCGCGACCATCGCCATGATGCCGACGAAGCTCTCCATCAGCATCGCGCCGTAGCCGATCAGACGGAGCTGATCTTCGTTCTCGACCATCTTCGGGGTGGTGCCGGACGAGATCAGGGCATGGAAGCCGGAGATCGCGCCGCAGGCGATGGTGATGAACAGGAACGGGAACAGATCGCCGGCGAACACCGGCCCGGTCCCGTCGACGAACTTGGTGATCGCCGGCATGTGCAGCTCCGGCCGCACGAAGGCGATGCCGAGCGCCAGACCGACGATGGTGCCGATCTTCAGGAAGGTCGACAGATAGTCGCGCGGGGCGAGCAGCAGCCACACCGGCAACACCGAGGCGATGAAGCCGTAGCCGATCAACATCATCGCCAGCGTCTCACCCTTGTAGGTGAAGTACGGCGCCAGCTCCGGGTTCGCCGCGACGCTGCCGCCGACGAAGATCGAGGCGATCAGCAGGACGATGCCGATGACGCTCATCTCGGCGATGCGGCCGGGACGCAGGAAGCGCCCGTAGATGCCCATCAGGAAGGCGATCTGGATGGTGGCGAAGACGGTGAAGGTGCCCCACGGGCTGCCCGCCAGGGCCTTGACCACGATCAGCGCCAGAACGGCGAGCAGGATGATCATGATCATCAGGATGCCGAGCGAGGCGACGAAGCCCGCCACCGGTCCGAGTTCGGTCTTGATCATGTCGCCGAGCGACCGGCCGTCGCGCCGGGTCGAGGCGAACAGGATGACGAAATCCTGCACCGCGCCGGCGAAGACCACGCCCGCCAGCAGCCACAGCGTGCCGGGCAGATAGCCCATCTGCGCCGCGAGCACCGGCCCGACCAGCGGTCCGGCACCGGCGATGGCCGCGAAATGGTGGCCGAACAACACGTATTTGTTGGTCGGCACGTAATCGAGACCGTCGTTGTGGCGCCATGCCGGCGTCTTGCGCGACGGATCGATCCCGAGCACCCGACGCTCCACGAACTGTGCGTAGAAGCGGAAGGCGATCAGATAGACCGACACCGCGGCCGTCACGATCCACAACGCGTTGATGGTCTCGCCGCGATAGAGGGCGATGACTGCGAGCGACGTCGCCCCGAGCGCGGCGACGACGATCCAGGCCAGCCACTCCAGCGGCGACCGGGCTCGAACGATTTCGGCGGACATTCTTTTCTCCCTGAGAGACGAATTCCAATACTTCGAAGATCAGCGACCTACCCGTACGCCGCGCCCGTCTCGGCCCGGCGGACCCCGTTTCGGACGGCGCGCGCGCGGTCCCAGAGGCCGAATCCGACGATCGAGACGGTCGATCGCGTCGAAACGGGTGCCGTCGCGCCACATCTCCTCCCCCGCGTCCCGGCGAAGGACGAGGAAGCTTCTACGACTTTCGTTCGAGCCGGAGGAAGAAATTGCCTCGTGGGGCATGGACGCGACGCCTCGACGCGGGTGCGGAGCGACGTTCTTCACACCCTCGACTTCGACCCCTACGCCGATGAAATTCCGGCGGGAAGGACGATTTCGCATGGCTCGCCGACGACTTTGCGGGAACCGTGCTTTTCCCGATGTATCGGGAAAGACCGGCTTCGACGACTTGCGGACCCGAAGCACCCGCGAAAAGCGCCGTTTTCCGCCGTCTTTCGGCCATCGAGCGGAAGCTCGGCGATCACTCCGAAGTGATTGCGCAACAGCTTGCGTTTTCCCGATGCGACCACGTCACGCATTTCGCCGGATCGTCGCGAGCTGCGACGAGGACGGTGGCGACCGCGACGATTCGTTTGTCGGCCCGCGCCGTCCCGGCTAGTCTCGCCGCCCCGACCCGAGGTGACCCGATGGCCGAGCGCCCGATCCGCATCGTTTTTCTCGACGCCGCCACGCTGCGCCCCGACACGGCGCTCGCGCCGTTCTCGTTTCCGCACGTGCTCACCCGCCACGACCGCACCGCGCCGCAAGAGACGGCGGCCCGCCTCGCCGAGGCCGACGTGGCACTGGTCAACAAGGTGCGGATCGGCGCCGCCGAGATGGACGCCGCGCCCCACCTCGGGCTGATCGCGCTGGCCGCCACCGGCACCGACAACGTCGACTTGGAAGCGGCGAAGGCGCGCGGCATCGTGGTGGCGAACGTCCGCGACTACGCCCGCGCCACCGTGCCGGAGCATACGTTCGCGCTGATCCTGGCGTTGCGCCGCTCGCTCCTCCCCTACCGCGCCTCGGTGCTGGCCGGGCGCTGGCAGGCGGCGGCGCAGTTCAGCTATCACGACTTTCCGATCGCCGATCTCGCCGGCGCCACTCTCGGTGTCGTCGGCTCCGGCTCGCTCGGCTCGCGCGTCGCCGAGATCGGCCGCGCCTTCGGCATGACGCCGATCTTCGCCGCCCGCCGGAGCGGATCGGGCGGACGACCCGACGCCGTGCCCTTCCCCGAGTTCCTCGCCCGCGCCGACGTCGTCTCGCTGCATTGCCCGCTGACGCCGGAGACCGCCGGCCTCTTCGGCGCCGCCGAATTCGCCGCGATGAAGCCGACGGCGTTGCTGATCAACACCGCCCGCGCCGGCCTCGTCGACGTCGAAGCCCTCGCCGAGGCGCTGGAACGCGGCGAGATCGCCGGCGCCGGGCTCGACGTCGCCGCCCCCGAGCCGCCGCCGGCGGAGAGCCCGATCATGCGGCTGGCGACCCGGCCGAACGTGATCCTCACCCCGCACGTCGGCTGGGCGTCGCGCGAGGCGGTGCAGGGGCTCGCCGATCGCCTCGTCGCCAATGTCGAGGCCTGGGCGGCCGGCACCCCGACCAATCGGGTGGCGTGACGTCAACCCGATCTTCAGACCGATCGGCGAGGATCGCCCCGACCCGAAAGGGACGGGAGACGTCGCGGTGCTCTACGCCTGTTTTCATCAGAACGACCCGACCGACGCGCAGGGCGGCGTCGAGCGGTACGTCGACACCCTGCTCGCCGCCGCCGGCGACGACTCGTTGCTCGTCTCGGAGCCCTCGCGCGCGCCGGCGCCGAACCGCGTCGGCCTACCGCTGCCTCGGCTTCCCGGTCCGAAGTGGATCCCCTTCGCCCTCGCGGTATGGGGCCGCATCGCCGAGATCCGCGCCCGGTTGAAGGCCGCCTCGCGGCGGGTACTGGAGTTTTCCCGCCCCGAATACGTCGTCTTCGCCTGGGCACTGCCCGGCGCCAAGGTCTTCACCATCCACGGCACCGGCCCCGGCGCCGGCGAACCGGCGAAACGGGCGATCCACGACGTCGCCTGCGCGATGCTTCCCCTCGTCGCCGATCGCGTCCAGGTGGTCGGCCGCGACGATTCCGGCCTGTCGGCGAGCGTCGTCCGCCGCCTCGGCCCCCGCCTCGCCCACGTCGACGCGTGGTACGACGATCGCTTCACCGCGACGCCGCTGCCGCGCTCCGAAAAGACGATCGTCTTCTACGCCGGCCGCATCGTCGAGCAGAAGAACCCGAAGCTGCTGTTCGAGATCATCCGCGAAGGCAAGCGGCGCTTCGGCGAGAAGATCGAATTCCGCTATTTCGGCAAGGACGTGGAGGAGATCGCGAAGGCGGGGCTTTCGGATCTCGTCACCTGCACCGGCCTGCTCGACGCGGCCGCGCTGACGCGCGCCATCGCCGATTGCCACATGGGGTTGATGTGCTCGCACTTCGGCGAGGGCTCGCCCTTCATCGTGGTCGAGACGCTGGCCTGCGGTCGGCCCTACGTGCTGTCGCCGCTGCCGACCCTGACAGGCGCCTACGGCGGCAACCCCTACGCCCGCTTCACCCCGGACTGGACCGCCGACGTCTTCCTCGACGAGATCGTCGCGGTCAAAGCCGACGTCGACGCCGGTCGCATCGTCGCCGAGGCGGTGCGCGCCTCGGTCGCGGCGCGGGCGAAACCGGTGGCGACCCGCGCCCTGCTCGCCGAACTCGCGAAGATCGCTCGCTGAGGCCTCAGCCGTCGCGACGGCGGTCGCGCGGCCCCTTTGGGCCGCCGTCGGGCGCCCCGCCCTGGTTTTCGAAGCGGCGGCGATGACGCACGCCGCGCCCGCCCTCGGGCCGTCCCCGCCCCTCGCCGCGCCCTTCGCCGCGACCGCGACGGGTCGGATCCGGCTCGCCGTCGATCGGCAGGAAGCGGATGGTCTCCTCGTCGGGGCGGCGGGCGTTGGCCCAGAACCGTGCCGCGACGCCTTCCGCCACCTCGAACAGCGTCTCCTCGTCGAAGATGCGGATCGAACCGACGTCGCCACGCTCGATGCCGCCGCGCCGGCACAGCATCGGCAACAGCCACTTCGGATCGGCATTCTGACGACGCCCGACGTCGCAGCGGAACCACACCCCCATCGGCCCGTCGCCGGGACCGGTGCGACGCGCGCCGCGCCCCTCGCCGGGGTCGCTCACGTCCTCGGCGACCGGGCGCTTCTCGCGCCAGATCCGCGCCAACAGCCCGGCGATCTCCTCCGGCGTCTTGCGCTCGAGCAGCAGCCGGGCGAGCTCGACGTCCTCCTCGCCGATCGGCTCGGCGAGCTTGGGATCGGCGAGGAAACGATCGCGGTCGAGATCGCGGATCGCCTCGGCGCTCGGCGGCGCCGACCATTCCGGCACGATCCCGGCTTCAGCGAGCAGACGCTCCGCCTTCTTGCGCCGGGTCGTCGGCACCAACAGGCAGGAGATGCCCTTGCGACCGGCCCGGCCGGTGCGGCCGGAGCGGTGCTGGAACACCTCGCGGTCGTGCGGCAGATCGGCGTGGACGACCAGATCGAGATTGGGCAGATCGATGCCGCGCGCCGCCACGTCGGTCGCCACGCAGACGCGGGCGCGACCGTCGCGCAGCGCTTGCAGCGCCTGATTGCGTTCGTGCTGGCCGAGCTCGCCGGACAGCGCCACCGCCTGGAAGCCGCGCTCGATCAGGGTGGCGAGGATGTGGCGCACCGCGTCGCGGGTGTTGGCGAAGACGATCGCCGCCGGCGCCTCGTGGTAGCGCAGCAGATTGACGATCGCCGCTTCACTCTCCTGCGGCACCACCCGGATCGCCCGGTGCTCGATGTCGGCATGACCGCGCTCGCCGCCGGCCACCGCGATGCGCAGCGCGTCGCGCTGATAGCGCCCGGCGAGCTGGACGATCGGCTTCGGCAGGGTCGCGGAGAAGAGGAGCGTCAGTCGCTCCTTCGGGGTCTCGTCGAGGATGAACTCGAGATCCTCGCGGAAGCCCATGTCGAGCATCTCGTCGGCCTCGTCGAGGACGACCGCCTCGAGCCCGGAAACGTCGAGCCCGCCGCGCTCGATGTGGTCGCGCAGCCGCCCCGGCGTACCGACGACGATGTGGGCGCCGAGCGCCAGCCGCCGCCGTTCGGCGCGCGGATCCATGCCGCCGACGCACGGAACGATGCGGGCCTGCGTCTCCTCGAACAGCCAGGAGAGCTCGCGCTCGACCTGCAGCGCGAGCTCGCGGGTCGGTGCGATCACCAGCGCCCGCGGCGTCGTCGCCGGACCGAAGGTCTCGCTCTCGCCGAGCAGATTGGCGCCGAGCGTCAACCCGTAGGCGACGGTCTTGCCGGACCCGGTCTGCGCCGAGACGATGAGGTCGCGCCCGCGCGTCTCCGGCGCCAGCACGGCGGCCTGCACCGGGGTCGGTTCGTCATAGGCACGATGGGCGAGCGCGCGGTCGAGCGCCGGGCTCGCGAGAGGAAAGGCCAAGGTTCTGCTCCGACGGAACGAGCGGGTGGCGCGGGAGGCGCGGACCCGGGCTCGGACGAAGGTGACATACACGCTTTGCCGAC
>JAAYVT010000020.1 GCA_012517025.1 Phyllobacteriaceae bacterium
GATCTGCAGCGGCTCGCCGTCGGAGAAGTGACGCACCAGCAGCCGGGCGATCGGCGTTCCGGCCGCCGCGCCGAGCGGGGCGCCGCGCGGATCGTCGTCGACCCGCTCGCGCTCCAGGATCGCGAAGGCGTGGACCCCACCCGACCGCGCCACTTCCGCCGCGATGTCCCAGATCTCCAAGACCGGCCGCTCGGGCGGGCGGGCCGCCACCACCGTGCCGAAGCGCCGGCGGCGGGCGACCAGACCTTCGGCGGCGAGGGAGCGCAGGGCGCGGTGAACCGTCATCCGCGCCGCGCCGTAGCGCTCGATGATCTCGTATTCCTTGGGGATCTTGGTGCCCGGAGCCCAAGTGCCGTCGGCGATCGGGCGGATCAGCGCGCGCCGGATCTGCTGCCACAGCGGCCCCTGTCGATCGAGTTCGTCGAGGTCTTCGATCATCGCGCCCCCGACGCCAGCGAGCGAACGGCCGAACCCGGCCCGTTCCGCAAATCTAGTGTGGTCGCGGGCTTAATGTCTATACATTTGAACGGTCGACCGCCGAACGGCGGAGAAGGAAGAACGACATGACCGATCTCGCCACTCGTCTCGAAGCCGTCGTCGGTCCGAAGGGGCTGCGCCGCGACGCCGAGGTCGATCTGCTCGATCCCGGTTGGCATCCCGAAAATCTCCGCGCCCGCCTTCTCGTCGCCCCCGCTTCGACCGAGGACGTGGCCGAGGTCGTCCGCATCGCGGCGGAAGTGGGGGCGGCGCTGGTGCCGCAGGGTGGGCGCACCGGTCTGGTCGGCGGCACGCGCACGTGCGAGGACCAGATCGTACTCTCGACCCACCGCCTCGACCGCATCCTTCGGCTCGATCCGAACGAGCGGGTCGCGGTGGTGGAGGCGGGGGTGACGCTCGAAGCGCTGCAGACGGCGGCGGCGGCGTACGGGCTGGAGCCGGGCATCGACATCGCCGCCCGCGGCTCGGCGACGATCGGCGGCATGGTGTCGACCAACGCGGGCGGGATCCTGGCCTTCCGCAACGGCGTGATGCGTCACCGCGTGCTCGGGCTGGAGGCGATTTTGCCGGACGGCTCGCGTCTCGGCGATCTCACGCGGATCGTCAAGAACAACACCGGTTACGACGTCAAACAGCTGCTGATCGGCGCGGAGGGCACACTCGGTTTCGTCACCCGCATCGCCGTCCGGCTCGACCCGATGCCGCGCACGCGCGTCACCGCGCTGTTCGGGCTGCCCTCGACGGCGGCCGCGCTCGACCTGTTGCGGCAGGCTCTCGGCGACGGGCGGCTCGACCTGCGCGCGGCGGAGGTGATGTGGGCCGACTTCGCCCGCGCCACCGCCGCCGCCAACGGCATTTCCGATTCCGCGATCGATCTCTCGCACCCGGTGCAGCTGTTGCTC
This sequence comes from Phyllobacteriaceae bacterium, assembly GCA_012517025.1. Lineage (GTDB taxonomy): Bacteria > Pseudomonadota > Alphaproteobacteria > Rhizobiales > Ancalomicrobiaceae > Pinisolibacter. Next base: position 1,401 of record JAAYVT010000020.1, read on the forward strand.
GAGGCGGGCGGCCCGGCGGAGGCGCCGCTGACCGAGGCCTTCGAGGATCTCTACGCGGCCCTGATCGAAGAGGGACTGGAGATCGGTGGAGTGATCGCCCATTCGGAGCGGCAACGCGACGAGATCTGGCGCCTGCGGGAGGATACCGGGGCGATCTACCGTCTCTATCCGGCCGCGCCGTCCTACGACGTCTCGATCCCGGCGACCGAGATCGACGGGTGGCTCGCCCGTTTCGCCGCCGACCTCGCGGCCTACGATCCGACGCTCGGCTTCTTCTCCTTCGGCCATCTCGGCGACGGCAATCTCCACGTCATTCTGAAACGACCGGGGCCGCTTCCGGAAGGCGAGGAGACGGCGATCGACGACATCGTCTACGGCGACATCGGTCGTCTCGGCGGCGCCTTTTCCGCCGAGCACGGCATCGGCAGCAAACGCCGCGCCGCCCTCGCCACCCATGCCGATCCGGGCAAACTGGCGCTGGTGCGCCTGCTCAAGGCGAGCCTCGATCCGAAGGGCATCATGAACCCCGGCAAGGTCGTCTCCACGCCGTGAGCGGTCGCGGTGACGGCCGTCTCCCGAGACGGTGACGTGACCATCGGCCGGGAGAACGACCCGCCGGCGGCGGTGTGCGACGTCAGCGCGGGGACGCGAGAAAGGCGTCGGTGGCGGTCCGCGAGGGAAGCGACGATTGGCAGCCGCGCTGCGTACAGGCGAGCGCGGCGGCGGCGGTGGCGCGTTCGAGCGCGGCGGCGACGTCGGCGCCCCGGTCGAGTGCGGCGACCAGGACTCCGACGAAGCAATCGCCGGCGGCGGTGGTGTCGACCGCGACGATCCGGCGCGCCGCAAGCCGGACCGTCGACGCCGCGACCGCGGCCTCCAGACCGTCGGCCCCGAGGGTGCGGACGACGTCGATGCCGAGCGCGTCGCGCAGCGCGACGGCGGTGTCGGCGGCCGGCGACGCGGCGGTCGCGCCGTCGCCCGATCGCGCCGCGAGGGCGGCGGCCTCGCTTTCGTTGACGACCAGCAGATCGCAGGCGCGCAGCGCCTCGAGCGGGATCGGCCGGGCCGGGGCGAGGTTGAGGACGACCCGGACGCCGGCCGATCGGGCGCGCGCGATCGCCGCCACGATCTCGTCGACCGGCACTTCCATCTGCAGGACGAGGTGGGAGGCCCGCCGCAGCAGGTCCTCCGGGATCATGTCGGCGCGGGCGGCGTCGTTGGCGCCGCCGCACACCAGGATGCGATTGGCGCCGGAGCGGTCGACGGTGATCCCGGCGCAGCCGGTCGGGGCGTCGGCGCGGGCGACCGCCGAGACGTCGACGCCGGCGTCGCGCAGCGCGGCGAGCAGCCCGTCGCCGGTGGCGTCGCGGCCGACGGCGCCGATCATCGCCACCTCGGCCCCGTCGCGGGCGGCGGCCGCCGCCTGATTGGCGCCCTTGCCGCCCGACTCGAGCCGGAAGGCGTCGGCGCGGACGGTCTCGCCTTCCCGCGGCGCGGTCTCGCATTCGAACACGAAGTCGGCATTGAGGGATCCGAATACGACGATCATGGCGCGTCTCCCGATGGCGTCCGCCGTTTTCGCGCCGTGACCGGGACGAGGCCGTGCGGCACGTCCCGTCCTTCGTTGCGATGCGAAATGTGGCGATGCCGAATGTTGCCTTATTCCGCAATCCGGATTATAAGATTTTTTAGCCTCTGTACACCGAAAAGACTGGTGCGCGGAGGTTGCAAAGAGGCGATCCTCGTCCATTCTTCGCGGCGCCGATCGGCCCCGTCGACCGAACGGCGAACGTGTCATCGATTGGGAGAAGCAATGTCCAGGAAGGCGATCGAAGAGGCGGACGGCCAACGAGAGGGCGTCGCCAAACTTTTCGTCAAGATGATGCTCATTCTCAACTGCTTCACGCGCGGCAATGGGCAGTTGTCGATCGGCGACATCGTCGAGAAGACGGGTATTCCGCGCACGACCGTGCATCGCATCGTGGCGTCGTTGCGCGACGTTGCGTTGTTGGACCAGGATGGGCGGCGCCAGACCTATCGTCTCGGACTGCAGATGTTCTATTTCGGCAGTGCCGTCATGGCCAATCTCGACCTCGAGACGCACGCCCATCCGCATATTCTCGCTCTGCACCAGCTGACCGGCGAGGTCGTGCATCTGCACATCTTCGACGGCAGCCAGATGGTCTGCATCGAGCGCGAGGAGATGAGCGACGTCCGGCTGACCACCCTCACCACGATCGAGGCGGCGCCGACCTACTGCACCGGCGTCGGCAAGGCGTTTCTGGCGTTCCAGCCCGCCGAACTGATCGCGCAGATCGCCGAGGAAGAACCTCTGAGAGCGAGAACTCCCAATACTCTCAGCTCCTTACCCGAACTCCAGGCGGAATTGGCGCGGATCCGCGAGCGCGGTTATTCGGTCGACGACGAGGAGAACGAGATCGGCATCCGCTGCGTCGGCGCGCCGATCCGCGACTCGCGCGGCCGCGTTTTCGCGGCGATCAGCGTCTCGGGAACGAGCGAGCGGATGCCGCTCACCCGCATCCACGGATTGGCGCCGGCGGTGATGCACACGGCGGAGAAGATCTCGGCCGCGCTGGGATGGGTGCCGGAACGCGATTTGGGAATTAATTGACTGACACTTTGCCGCAAGTCCGCATTATGGGATTGACGTGAATAAATCTCCTGCTTAATCCTCTACGACAAACAAGGGGGAAACCAGGAGAAGTGCCATGGGTTCGATCGTCCGATCGGCGTTCGCGCTGTCGATTCTTCCGTTCCTGACGGCCGGGGCATGGGCCGGCGGGTTTCCGCAGCGCCCGGTGACCATCGTCGTTCCGGCCGCGCCGGGCGGGGGTGGCGACACCACCACCCGTCTTCTCGCTCGCAGCCTGGAGCGCGCGTTCGGCCAGGCCGTCACCATCGTCAATCAGGGGCAGGGCGGCGGCGTCGTCGGCCTGACCACGCTCGTCAAGGCGGCGCCGGACGGCTACACCGTCGGCCTGCTCTTCCCCTATGCGGGATACAAGTACACCGGACAGGCGACCTTCACACGCGCCGACTTCAGCCCGATCGCCAACTTCAACGGCGACGCGGCGGCGTTGGTGGTGGCGACCGGCTCGCCGTTGAAGACGCTGAAGGACGCGCTCGACGCCCTGAAGGCGTCGCCGGAGCGCTACAAGATCCATTGCAGCGGCGGCTGCGGCAGCGTCTGGGACGTGCCGATCGCCGCGGTGATGCTCGACGCCGGCATCGACGTGTCGCGGATCTCGTGGATTCCGGGGCAGGGCGCGGCGACGGGTCTGCAGGAACTGGCGGCCGGCGGCGTCGACATGCAGACGGTGTCGCTGCCGGAATCGGCGGCGCTGACCCAGGCCGGCTTGGTGCGGCCGCTGGCGGTGTTCAGCCCGAAGCCGGTGCCGGGGTTCGAGAGCGTGCCGCTCGCCGGGGAGACCGTCGGTCATCCGGTCGACGGCGGCACCTGGCGCGCGCTCGCCGGACCGGCGGGGGTGCCGGCCGACGTGGTGAAGGTGTGGGAGACCGCCGTGCATCAGGCGGTGGAGAGCCCGGACTTCCGCGCCGCGATGGCGAAGGCCAACTTCGGCGTCAAATGGATGAGCGCCGAGGAGCTGTCGGCTCTGATGACCCGCTACGAAAGCGAGACGGCGCGCGTCATGGGCGCTCTCGGCTACCACAAATGACGGCGTGAGGGACGGATCATGAAGGTTCACGACGTCGTCGTCGGCGGAGTGGTTCTCGGTCTCGGCACCTATGTCGCCGTGACCGGCCACGGGCTGACGCCGCCCCGGCATCTCGCCTACGGGCCGGGCTTCTTTCCGATGCTGATCGGCATCGGGCTGATGGCGGTGGGCGCGCTGATCTGCGTGCGCGCCGCCTGGGCTCTGCGCGGCGCGGCGTTGGTGACCGCGCCGGACTGGCTGCGGTCCGGCCGGGCGGCGCTGAGGTTCTGGATCATTCCGGTGGCGATCGTCTTCTACATGGTCGCCGTCGATCCGCTCGGCTTCCTGGCGACGGCGACGATCTCGTTGGCGACCATCTTCGTCGTCAACGGGGTGACGGTGTGGCGCGGCCTGCCGCTCGCCCTCGCTCTTTCGGTCGTGATCAATCTCGTCTTCGCCTCGCTGCTGCACGTGCCGCTGTCCTGGGGCGTCCTCGAACCGGTGTCGGGGTGGCTGATATGGTGATCGGCTCCGTCTTCTCCCAACTGGCCGATCCCTATCTGTGGATGGTCGTGGTGTTCTCGTCGGTCTATGGGCTGGTCATCGGCGCCATCCCCGGACTGACCGCCCTGATGGCGACGGCCCTGCTCGTCCCCTTCATCATCTTCATGCCGCCGCTGCCGGCGGTCGCCTCGATCATCAGCGCTTCGGCGATGGCGATCTTCGCCGGCGACATTCCCGGCGCCCTGTTGCGCATGCCCGGTACGCCGGCGTCGGCCGCCTATACCGACGACGCTCACGGGCTGACGCTGAAGGGCAAGTCGGCGGTGGCGCTCGGGGCGGGGCTGTTCTCGTCGGTGTGCGGCGGGTTGATCAGCTCGCTGATCCTCACCACCTCGGCACCGTGGCTCGCCCGGGCGGCGCTGTCGTTCTCGTCGGTCGAATATTTCTGGCTCGGCGTGCTCGGTCTCAGCTGCGCCACCTTCGTCGCCGGACCGTCGCTGCTCAAGGGACTGGCGTCGCTGCTGTTCGGCCTGTTCCTGGCCACCGTCGGCCTCGACCCGGTGTCGGGCATGCCGCGGTTCACCTTCGGCTCGTCGGATCTGATGGGCGGGCTCGGTCTGATCCCGATCCTGATCGGCCTGTTCGCGGTGTCGGAGCTGATGCGCAACTCCAACGCCGGGCCGGCGGCGGAAGCCGAAGACAGCCATGCCGGATCGGTGATGGGCACGGCGGGCGGTCTGATGTGGACCCACAAGGTCGGCATCCTGCGCGGCAGTCTGATCGGCACGCTGGTCGGCGCGCTGCCGGGCGCCGGTTCCGACATCGCCGCCTGGATCTCCTACGCCACGGCGAAGCGGTTCTCGCGGGTCGGCGGACGGGCGACCGACGACGGCGCGGTCGAGCGGATCATGTCGGCGAGCGCGGCCAACAACGCCAGCCTCGGCGGCGCCTACATCCCGGCGACGGTGTTCGGCATCCCCGGCGACGCCATCACCGCGATCGTCATCAGCGTCATGTTCATCAAGGGCATCAACCCCGGGCCGACGCTGTTCCTCAATCGACCGGAAGTGATCTACGGCATCTTCGCGATCTTCTTCGTCGCCAATCTGTTGATCATCCCGCTCGGCATCGGCTGCATCTACAGCTTCCGCGCGATCATGAAGTTGCCGACGGCGGTGATCTCGCCGGTGATCCTGCTGTTCTGCATCCTCGGCGCCTTCTCGGTCGAGAACACGCTGTTCGCTGTGGGACTGGTCGCGGTGTTCGGACTGCTCGGCTGGGTGATGGAAGCCAACGAGATCCCGCTCGCGCCCGCCATCCTCGGCCTGATCCTCGGACCGCTGCTCGAGCAGACCTTCATGACGACGATGCTCAAGTCGCAGGGCGATCTCGTCACCTTCTTCGACCGGCCGGTCGGTGGAACCATCGGCGTCTTCACCCTGGCGGTGTGGTCGATCACCATCGGTCTGAAGGTCTTCCGGCCGAACGGCCCGGCGCCGACGCCGGCCGTCGAGGAAGGCACGGCCGACTGAATTCCCCGAGCCGGGACGAACCCCGACTTTCCGAAGAGAAAGAACACGGAGGAAGACATGTCCGAAAAGACCAAACTGTTCGGTGCCGTCGCGTGCGTCGCCGTCGTCGCCGCCTGCCTCGGCGGACCCGCCGCGGCGGCCTGGCCGGATCACCCGATCAACCTGATCGTGGTGGCGGGCGCCGGCGGCGGCAGCGACTTCACTTTCCGCCTGCTGGCGCGCGAGCTCGAGAAGGCGGGCCAGCCGATCAACGTGATCAACCAAGCCCAAGGCGGCGGCATCGTCGGCTACACGACCTACACCTCGGCCAAGCCGGACGGCTACACGCTCGGCCAGCTCTCGCCCTACGCCCAGTTCAAGATCCTCGGTCAGGCGAACTTCACCGCCGCGAGCTTCACCCCGATCGCGCTCGTCAACGTCGATCCGTCGGCGGTCCACGTCGCCACCAATTCGAAGCTGAAATCGCTCGGCGACGTCGTCGCGGCGCTGAAGAAGGATCCGGCGAGCCTCAAGATTTCCTGCGGCGGCACCTGCAGCGCCAGTTGGGACATTCCCTTCGTGTCGCTGATGCTCGCCGAGGGCATCGACGTCGCCAAGATCAATCTGATCCCGGCGCAGGGCTCGGCGGCGGGCCTGCAGGAACTCGCCTCGGGCGGTCTCGACGTGGTGCTGTGCTCGATCCCCGAGACCGACGCGCTGAAGGATGCGGGTTTGGTCAAGACGGTGGGCGTCCTCGCCTCCGAGCGGCTGGCTCGTTATCCGAACGTGCCGACCGCCAAGGAGGAGACCGGCAAGGACGTCACCGGCGGAACCTGGCGTGGCGTCGCCGGACCGGCCGGCATGGATCCGGCGCTCGTCGCCCGGATCGAGACGGCGGTGCACAAGGCCTATGACGCCGAGAGCTTCCAGAAGGGCATGAGCGATCGCGGCTTCGGCACCAAGTTCCTCGATGCGGCCGGCTTCGCCTCCTTCCTGAAGGCGCACGAGGCGCAGACCAAGCAGGTCATGGAGGCGCTGGGCGTCGCCAAGAAGCCCTGAGATCTCGACCCGAAACGAGGCCCTTCGGAGCGTCTCCGAAGGGCACCGACCGAACGGACGGCCATTCCCATGGACCGTCGACGGCGGAGCCGTGCCCGAACGCGGCGCGCCACGCCACAGCGAAAGGACGCGAGACCGACCGAAGATCGCCCCTCATCCGCGCTCGCCGCCATGGCCAAGATCGCCGGCGACCGGCCTTTTCATTCGACACGTCAAGGAGATAGACGATGCCCAAAGTTTCCGGACTGATGCCCGCCTGCATGACCATCTGGAACGACGACCAGAGCTACAGCAAGCCGAAGATGGAGAAGTATCTGCGCTGGCTCATCGACAACGGCGCGCAGAACCTGTCGATCTGCGGCAGCACCGGCGAGAACATCGCCATGAACATGGACGATCAGAAGGAAGTGATCGCCCACGTGCTGTCGTTCATCGCCGGTGAAGTGCCGGTCTATTGCGGCACCGGCCTCTATCCGACCCTGCACACGGTCGGGCTCAGCAAGTTCGCGGAAGATCACGGCGCCTCGGGCGTGATGGTGATCCTGCCCTACTACCTGAACCCGCACAAGAAGGCGGTGCTCGACCATTTCCGCGAACTGCGTCGGAACATCGACATTCCGATCATGGTCTACAACAACCCGTGGTTCACCGGCTATGAACTGACGCCGCTCGAGGTCAAGACCCTGGTCGACGAGGGCGTGGTATCCTCGGTCAAGGCCGCGCACGGCGACGCCAACCGCGTCCACGAGCTGCGCTTCCATTGCGGCGACAAGCTCGACATCTTCTACGGCCACGACTACGCGGCGATGGAAGGCATGCTGGCCGGCGCCGACGGCTGGCTCAGCGGCTTCCCGGCGGTGCTGCCGCGTCCGTGCCGCGACCTGATGGACATCTGCATCACCGAGAAGAACGTCGACAAGGCGCGGGCCCAGCAGGCCAAGATGCAGCCCTACATCGACTATTTCTTCTACGACAAGGTCGCCGGCGTGCCGCATTGGCAGGAGATCTGCAAATACACGTTGACCGCCCAGGGTCTCGACGTCGGCCTGCCGCGCCGTCCGCTCGGTGCGCTCGACGAGGCCAACAAGCGCAAGGTCGAGAAGCTCCTCGCCGATCTGCTCTGAACCGACGGGGCGGCGCGGCGCGCCGCTCGCACGGTCTCGAACGATCCGACGGCCACGGGAAACCGTGGCCGTTTCGCGTCCGCAGGGTCGCCCGCTCGTGAAAGGCCGGTGCGACCGCAGTTCCGCCGCGACGAACGCGCGGACCCGTCGCGGCATCGGCCCCTCGAAGGGGTCCGCATTTGCGACATGTTTCCGGCGCGGCGTCGGCGCGGTATGGTACGACCATCGTCGTATCGACGTTGTGCCGCTCGTCGGCGAAAGCGCGATTGCGAACTCCGAAGACAGGTCGAAGTTCGGGCATCCGTGGTCGCGGTGTCCGAAGTGTTCCGGCGGCGAAGGCCGCTGTACGAGAGGTGACTTTCGTCATCGATCGAGTCTTCTGGCCTGGATTGAACTTTTGCGACCTTTGATGTGGGCGATCACGAGATGGAACAATCTCTCGCATTGAGCTTCCATCTGATGATGCAGACCTGCGGCTATCTGGTGGTCGCTTATCTCTTCAGCCGGACGAGGCTGTTTCTGCCGTTCATGCGGGTGACCGTGCGCCTGCCGCATCGGATCGCGGCTTATGTGGTGTTTTCGGTCTTCTGCATCATGGGTACCTATCTCGGGTTGCAGATCGACGAATCCATCGCCAGCACCCGCGCCATCGGCGCGGTGCTCGGCGGCATGTTGGGCGGACCGGTGGTCGGCTTCTTCGTCGGGCTCACCGGCGGTCTGCACCGCTATTCGATCGGTGGGCCGACGGCGCTCGCCTGCACCGTCTCCACCATCACCGAGGGGCTGATCGGCGGTTTCTTCCATTTGTGGTTCACCCGGCACGGACGGATCGAGAAAGTGTTCGATCCGTTCACCGTCGCCCTCGGCACCTTCTGCGCCGAGGTGGTGCAGATGATCATTCTCCTGGTGATGGTGAAGCCCTTCGCCGCCGCGGCGCATCTCGTCGGCCAGATCGCCGCTCCGATGCTGATCGCCAACACGCTCGGGGCGGGGTTGTTCATGTCCATCCTGCTCGACCGTCGCGAGGCGCTGGAGAAGCAATCGAGCGTCTTCTCGGCGAAGGCGCTGAAGATCGCGGCGCGCGCGGAAGGCGCGTTGCGCGGCGGCCTCGACAGCATCGCCGCCGGCCGGGTCGCCCGCATCATCTTCGAGGAGACCGGCGTCGGCGCGGTCGCGATCTCCGATCGCGAGAAGTTGCTCGCCTTCATCGGCATCGGCGATGATCACCACGTCGTCGGATTGCCGATCTCCTCGCGTCAGACGCTGGAGGCGATGGAGAAGAACGTCGTTCTCTACGCCGACGGCAACGAGGTCGGCTATCAGTGCTCGATCGATCCGCATTGCCCGCTCGGGGCGGCGTTGGTCATGCCGCTGCTCGGCGAAGAGGAGAAGGTGATCGGCTCGATCAAGCTCTACGAGCCCAAGACGCGCCTGTTCTCGACCATCAACCGCACGCTCGGCGAAGGCATAGCGCGGCTCCTCTCCGCCCAGATCCTCGCCGGCCGCTACGAGGCGCAGAAGCAACTCCTCACCCAGTCGGAGCTGAAGCTGCTGCAGGCGCAAGTCAATCCGCACTTCCTCTTCAACACGTTGAACACCTTGGCCGCCGTCGTGCCGAAGGACCCGGAGCGGGCCCGCCAACTGGTCCAGCACCTCGCGGTGTTCTTCCGCAAGAATCTCAAGCGCCCGTCGCAGGAGGTGACGCTGGAGGACGAGATCGACCACGTGCAGGCCTATCTCGAGATCGAAAAGGCGCGTTTCGCCGGCAATCTCGACGTGATCATCGACATCGCGCCGGAATTCGCCGAGGTCCGTCTGCCCGCCTTCTCGCTGCAGCCGATCGTCGAGAACGCCATCAAGCACGGGACGTCGCAACTGATCGGCAAGGGCGAAATCCGCATCACCGCCACCCGCGTCGACGACGATCTGGTGATCGACGTCGCCGACAACGCCGGCCTGCACGAAGGCGGAGTTCGGCCGGTCGGCGACGACGGCGGGCTCGGCATGCGGCTCGTCGCCCGCCGGCTGGAGACGCGCTTCGGCCCTGCCTACGGCGTGAACGTGAGCTGCGAGCGCGACGTCGCCACCCACGTGTCGCTGCGCATTCCTCTCGAAATTCGGGAGTTGCGGGCGGCATGAAGGTCCTCATCATCGACGACGAACCCCCGGCGCGCGAGGAGTTGCGCCGTCTGCTCGGAGCCTACGAGGACATCGAGATTCTCGGCGAATGCGGCAACGCCGTCGAGGGCATCGCCGCCGTCAATCGGCTGTCTCCCGACGCATTGTTCCTCGACATCCACATGCCGCGCATCTCCGGGCTGGAGATGCTGTCGATGCTCGACCCCGATCGGCGGCCGCAGGTGGTCTTCCTCACCGCCCACGACGAGCACGCCCTCGAGGCCTTCGCCGAAAACGCCTTCGATTATCTCCTGAAAACCGTCGATCCCGAGCGCCTCGACAAGACGATCCGCCGCCTGCGTGCGGCGCAGGCGCCGTCGCCGGAATTGTTCGAGCCGGCACGGCCGCTCACCTCGATCCCCTGCTCGGGCCAGAACCGCGTCTATCTCGTCAAGCTCGCCGACATCGAATTCGTGGTGTCCCGATCCTCCGGCATCTTCGTCGTCACCGACGCCGGTCAGGAGCGTTTCACCGAGCTGACGTTGAAGACCATCGAAGAACGCACGCCGCTGACGCGCTGCCATCGGCAGGTTCTGGTCAACCCCGACGCGATCCGCGAGATCGTGTTCCAGGAAAGCGGCGCCGCCGAGATCGTCACCAATTCCGGCGCCCGCGTCCCCGTCAGCCGCCGCCATCTGGCGCTGCTCAAGGAACGGCTGTCGATCGCCTGAGACGGGCGGGAACGCCCTGCGGCTTCGATGCTCCGCGGGGTGCACGCGATCCGTAAATTCACGTAAGTTATTGAAAGTAGTCGATTCCCGACTTCGGAAGGGGCGCCGGTCACCTCGTTCTCCCGCCGCTCGCCCCCCGATCCCGGCCGCTCGATCCGTCGACGCGACCGCTCGCCGGAATGCCCCCCTCGAGCCGTTCGGGGGGGCGTATCCGGGCTTCGGAAATTCAGGGAGACACCCCATGACGCACGCGCTCTACATCGTATTGTCAGCGGCATGCATTCTCATGATCGCCTATCGGTTCTACGGCATCTTCTTCGTCAAGAAGGTGCTCGCCGCCGACGATCGTGAGGTCACGCCCTCGCACGCCCTCGCGGACGGCCGCAACTACGTCCCCACCAAGAAGTGGGTGAATGCCGGTCAGCATTTCGCCGCGATCGCCGCCGCCGGCCCGTTGGTCGGCCCCGTCCTCGCCGCGCAGTTCGGCTATCTGCCGGGTCTGGTCTGGCTGCTCGTCGGCTGCGTGATCGGCGGCGCGGTGCACGACACCGTCGTGCTGTTCGCCTCGATGAAGTACCAGGGCAAGTCGCTGTCCGAGGTGGCCAAGGCCGAACTCGGCACGGTCGCCGGCTGGTGCACCGGCCTCGCCATGCTCTTCATCATCACCATCACCATGGCCGGTCTGTCGATCGTCGTGGTTCACGCCCTCGAGCGGAACCCCTGGGGCACCTTCGCGGTGTTCATGACCGTTCCGATCGCCATCCTCCTCGGCCTGTGGGAGAGGACCTTCGGCTCGTCGAAGTGGGCGACCTACGTCGGCGTCGCCGCGATCGCGGCCAGCGTCTTCGTCGGCCCCTATCTCCAGGGCACCATGCTCGGCGATTGGCTGACCATGCACGAGCGCACCATCGGTCTGTTGCTGCCGGCCTATGCGTTCTTCGCCTCGGCGCTTCCGGTGTGGCTGCTGCTCACCCCGCGCGGCTACCTGTCGTCCTTCATGAAGATCGGCGTGTTCGGCGCTCTCGTCGTCGGCGTCGTCTTCATCAATCCGGAAATCCGCTTCCCGGCTCTGACCCAGTTCATCAACGGCGGCGGCCCGGTGCTGTCCGGCCCGGTGTGGCCCTTCATCTCGATCACCATCGCCTGCGGCGCGATCTCCGGCTTCCATGCCTTCATCGGATCGGGCACCACGCCGAAGCTGATCGACAAGTGGAGCGACATTCTGCCGGTCGCGTTCGGTGGCATGCTCGCCGAGTGCCTGGTCGGCATCATGGCCCTCATCGCCGCCATCGCGCTGCATCCGGCCGACTACTTCGCCATCAACGCCGCCCCGGCCGCCTTCAAGGCCCTCGGCATGCAGGTCGTCGATCTGCCCGTTCTCGCCGACCAGATCGGCCTCGACCTCTACGGCCGCACCGGTGGTGCCGTCACCCTCGCCGTCGGCATGACCACGATCTTCACCAAGATCCCGTGGTTCAGCCACCTCGCCGGTTACTTCTTCCAGTTCGTCGTGATGTTCGAGGCGGTCTTCATCCTGACCGCGGTGGACAGCGGCACCCGCGTCGCCCGCTACCTGATCCAGGATCTCGGCGGCCACTTCTATGCCCCGATGAAGCGTCTCGATTGGGTTCCGGCCTCGGTCGGCGCGAGCCTCGTGGCCTGCATCGCCTGGGGTTACCTCCTGAACTCGGGCGACATCAACTCCGTGTGGGCTCTGTTCGGCGTGTCGAACCAGCTCATGGCCTCGATCGGCCTCGCCATCGGCGCCACCATCATCCTCCGCCTCTCCGCGAAGCGTTGGTACATGCTCACCTGCTTGGTTCCGCTCGTCTATCTCTACGTGACGGTGAACTATGCCGGTTACTGGATGATCTCCAACGTCTACCTGAACGCGGCGTCGAAGGGCTACAACATCTTCAACGGTCTGATCTCGATCGTGATGCTGATCCTCGGCGTGGTGATCATGGTCTCGGCGGTGATGCGCTGGAGGGAACTGCTCACCGGTCGTCTGCCCCGTATGGCGACTACCGAGGGCTTCGCCGCCGCCGAATGAGGCGCGGCACATCGGCGGGGCGGCCGCACGACTTTCGGCCGCCCCCCAATCTCGACTTTCCAAGACATCGTTGGAGCTTTCGAAATGAACGCGCACACCAAGACTCTCGCCGTAGACGATCCCTGGACCGGCTTCCTGCCCGGGCCGTGGCAGTCGTCGGTGGACGTCCGTGGTTTCATCCAGGCGAACTACACCCCCTGGCTCGCCGACGGCTCGTTCCTCGCCGGCCCGACGGCCCGCACCACCGCGCTGTGGGCGAAGCTCTCCGATCTTCTGAAGCTCGAACGGGCCAAGGGGGTCCTCGACGTCTCCGCCGACCGCGCCTCCTCGATCACCGCGCACGACGCCGGATACATCGACCGTGACGCCGAACTGATCGTCGGCCTGCAGACCGACGCCCCGCTGAAGCGCGCGATCATGCCCAACGGTGGTCTGCGCATGGTCGAGAACGGCCTCGAGGCATTCGGCTTCAAGCTGGATCCTTCCGTCAAGGAGATCTGGACCAAGTATCGCAAGAGCCACAATCAGGGCATCTTCGACACCTATTCCCCCGACATTCTCGCCGCTCGCAAGTCCGGCATCGTCACCGGCCTGCCGGACGCCTACGGACGCGGACGCATCATCGGCGACTATCGCCGCGTCGCCCTCTACGGCATCGACACGCTGCGTGCCGAGCGGCTGAAGGTCTTCCACGAGCTCGACGACGCAGTCTTCGACGACAAGACCCTGCGCCTGCGCGAGGAGCTCTCCGAACAGTATCGCGCCCTCGACGAGCTGCGGCAGATGGCGGCCAAATACGGCTACGACGTCTCGCGCCCGGCGGCGAATGCCCGCGAAGCGGTGCAATGGACCTATTTCGCCTATCTGGCGGCGGTGAATGAGCAGAACGGCGCGGCGATGTCGCTCGGCCGGATCTCGACCTTCCTCGACATCTACATTCAGCGCGATCTCGACGCCGGCATCCTCGACGAAGCCGGGGCGCAGGAACTGATCGACGATCTGGTGATCAAGCTGCGCATCATCCGCTTTCTGCGCACCCCGGAATACGACCAGCTCTTCTCCGGCGATCCCACCTGGGTCACGGAATCGATCGGCGGCATGGGCGAGGACGGGCGCACGCTCGTCACCAAGTCGAGCTTCCGCTTCCTGCACACCCTGATGAACCTCGGACCGGCGCCGGAGCCCAATCTCACGGTGCTGTGGTCGACCGAGCTGCCGGAGGGCTTCAAGGACTTCTGCGCCGAGGTGTCGATCCGGACCTCGTCGATCCAATACGAGAACGACGACGTCATGCGCCCCTACTGGGGTGACGACTACGGCATCGCCTGCTGCGTCTCCGCCATGCGGATCGGCAAGCAGATGCAGTTCTTCGGCGCGCGCGCCAACCTCGCCAAGGCGCTGCTCTATGCGATCAACGGCGGCCGCGACGAGAAGACCGGAGCCGTGGTGGCCGAGGGCTTCACGCCGCTCGAAGGCGACGTGCTCGACTACGACGCGGTGATGGCCAAGTTCGATCCGATGATGGACTGGCTGGCCAAGACCTACGTCAAGGCCCTCAACGCCATCCACTACATGCACGACAAATACGCCTACGAGCGGATCGAGATGGCGCTGCACGATCGCGACATCCTGCGCACCATGGCCTGCGGCATCGCCGGTCTTTCGGTTGCCGCCGACAGCCTCTCGGCGATCAAGCACGCGAAGGTGAAGGTGATCCGCAACGACGCCGGTCTCGCCGTCGACTACCAGATCGAAGGTGAATACCCGGCCTACGGCAACAACGACGACCGCGCCGACGACATCGCCGTGTGGCTGACCGAGACCTTCATGGAGAAGATCAAGGCCCAGCCGCACATCTATCGCGACGCGATGCCGACCCAGTCGGTGCTGACGATCACCTCCAACGTGGTCTACGGCAAGAAGACCGGCAACACGCCGGACGGACGCCGCGCCGGCACGCCCTTCGCGCCCGGTGCCAATCCGATGAACGGCCGCGACACCAAGGGCTTCGTCGCCGCCGGCGCCTCGGTCGCCAAGCTGCCCTACGCCTGTGCCGCCGACGGCATCTCCTGGACGGCCTCGGCCACCCCGGACGCCCTCGGACGGCTGCCGGAGGAACGGCGGCGCAATCTCGCCAACTGCCTCGACGCCTTCGCGGCGGCGAACGGCCACCACGTCAACGTCAACGTGTTCGATCGCGACACGCTGATCGAGGCGATGGACCATCCGGAGAAGTACCCCCAGCTCACGGTGCGGGTCTCCGGCTACGCGGTGAACTTCGTCAAGCTGACGCGCGAGCAGCAGCTCGACGTCATCAGCCGTACCTTCCACGCCTCCATGTGATGCGTCGGTAAGATCGCAAACGACCCGAAACTGCAATCAGAGCATGAACTCGCGGAATCGACCGGGCAGACCGCCCGGCCGGTTCGGCGGGACTGCCGAGGCTCGCGCCATGGACACGGTCCGCCATCTCCGATCCGATCTCGTCCGGCTCCCCGCGATGCGGCGCCTACCCGTCGCCTCGCCGGATCCCATCGGCCATCTCCATTCGGTTGAGAGCGGCGCGGCGGCGGACGGACCCGGGGTTCGCTTCGTCTACTTCTTGGCGGGATGCCCGTTTCGCTGCCTCTACTGCCACAACCCCGATACTTGGAAGTTCTCGTCCGGACGCCCCGTGACGACGACGGAAGCCTTGGCCGAAATTCGCCCCTTCGCCGGCTTCCTGCGGCGGGTGGGCGGCGTCACCCTCTCCGGGGGTGATCCGCTCACCCAACCCGCATTCGCCGAACGTCTGCTCTCGGCGTTGCACGACGATCTCGGGCTCCACACCGCGCTCGATACGCAGGGCTTCCTCGGCCACAAGGTCGACGACGCCTTCTTCGATGCGGTCGACCTCGTCCTGCTCGACGTCAAACACGCCGACCCGGAACGCAATCGCGAACTGACCGGGCGGGCTCTCGCTCCGACGCTCGGCTTCGCCCGCCGCCTCGCCGATCTCGGAAAGCCGATGTGGATCCGACACGTGTTGATCCCCGGGTGGACCGACGATCCGGCCGATCTGCACCGTCTCGCCGATCGGCTGCTGACGCTCGGCGCCGCCGTCGAGCGGGTCGACGTGCTGCCCTACCACACGCTCGGCCTCTCCAAATGGGCCGCTCTCGGTCGGACCTCGAAGCTCGCCGACACGCGTCCGCCGACGGCGGAAAGCCTCGCGTCCGCGGTCGCGCTTCTTCGATCCCGCGGCCTGCCGGCCGTCTGACGATTCCGCGGCCCGCCGGCCGTCCGAACACCTCTTCTCGAGTCAACCCGTACCCTGGGGGTTCACGATCATGTCCTTCCCGTCCCGCCTCGTCCTCGTGGTGAACTCCGGTTCGTCGTCGATGAAGTTCACGCTGCTGCCGGTCGGGGGTGGCGAGGCCCTGGTTTCGGGCGTCGCGGAGTGCCTCGGCCTCCCCGAGGCGCGCATCGTCGTCAAGGAGAACGGGACCAAGACCGTCGTCGATCTCGAGCGCGGCGATCACGCCGGCGCCATCGCGGCCCTGTTCGCCGGTCTGGACCGCAAGGGCGTGCTCGATCGCGTCGCCGTCGTCGGTCATCGCATCGTCCAGGGCGGCGACGTCTTTCAGGAGAGCGTCGTCGTCACGCCGCAGGTGATCGCCGACATCGAGGCGCTCGCCCCGCTCGCCCCCTTGCACAATCCCGCGCACCTCGTCGGCCTGCGCGCCTGCATCGACGCGATGCCGGGCGTGCCGCAGGTCGCGGTGTTCGACACCGCCTTCCACCAGACGATCCCGCCGGCCGCCTACACCTACGCCATCCCGCGGAGCCTGGCGCGCGAGCACGCGGTCCGCCGCTACGGCGCCCACGGCACCTCCCATCGCTACGTCTCGCACGAGGCCGCTCGCTTCCTCGGCCTGCCGGCCGACGATCACGGCATCGTCGTCGCCCATCTCGGCAACGGCGCCTCGGCGACCGCCGTGGTGAACGGCCGTTCGGTCGACACCTCGATGGGGATGACCCCGCTCGAGGGGCTCGTCATGGGCACGCGGTCCGGCGACATCGACGTCGGCGCCGTCGCCCACCTCGCCCGCGTCACCGGCAAGGACATCGGCCAGATCGACGCTCTGCTCAACAAGGAGAGCGGTCTGCTCGGCATTTCCGAGCTCTCCAACGACTGCCGCACGCTGGAAGCCGCCGCCGACGAAGGCCACGCCGGCGCCAAACTCGCGCTCGACGTCTTCGTCCATCGCCTCGCCCGTTACGTCGGCGCCCTCGCGGTCTCGCTGCCGCGCTTCGACGCCTTGGTCTTCACCGGAGGCATCGGCGAGAACTCGGCCCGCATCCGCGCCATGACCCTGAAGCACCTCGCGGTGTTCGGTTTCGACGTCGACGAGGTCGCCAACGCCGCGATCTGCGGCGGCAAGGCCGGTGTCGTCGGCCGCAGCGCCGGGCCGATCGCCGCGGTGGTGCCGACCGACGAGGAAGGGCTGATCGCCGCCGATGCCGCTCGTCTGGTCGGCCTCGTCAACGCCAACGACGACGAGCCGCTTCGCGTCGCCGCCGTCGTCTGATCCACGGAGATCGTCATGAACGTCGCGTTCGCCCACCACACCTTCTATCTCGTCCCGGTCTCTCGCGAACCCGGTCTCACGTCGATGGCCCTGGGTCTCGTCCGAGCGCTTCAGCTCGCCGGGGTCAAGGTCGGCTTCTTCAAGCCGATCGTCCAACCCGAGGCGGTCGTCGGCGACGTCGACCTCGCCGGTCACTTCGCCGAAGCCCTGTGCGGCATCCGCGCGCCCGAGCCGATCCCCTTCGACCACGCCGCCGAAATGGTGAGCGCCGGCCGACTGTCGGATCTGATGGAAGAGGTCGTGGCGCGGGCAGAGACGGTGCGCGCCACCCACGACGTGGTGATCGTCGAGGGGCTGATCCCGGACGCCGACTTCCAGATCGCCACCCGCCTCAACATCGAGTTGATCCGCTCGCTCGGCGCCGACTTGGTGCCGGTGATGCTCGGTCACTCGCGCGATCCCGCCATGCTCGCCGCCAAGACGGCAGCGGCGATCGAGCAATACGGCGACGACGGCCGGAGGCCGATCGCCGGCGTGTTGATCAACCACTGCGCGGCGGCGCATGCGACGGCGCTCACGGCCGCCCGCCGGCTGGTGCTGGAGAGCGGCGCGGACGTGCCGATCATCGCCGCCGTGCCGACCGAAGCCGAGCTCTCGGCGCCGCGCGTCGTCGACGTCGCCGAGGCCCTCGGTCTGACGGTGTTTCACCGCGGCGACGTCGCCACCGCGCGCGTTCGAGCGCATCTGGTGGCGGCGCGCTCCTGCGAGAAGCTCCTCGGCCATCTGCGCCCCGACACGCTGGTGGTGACGTCGGGCGACCGGTCCGACGCGATCCTCGCCACGGCGCTGGTCGCCCAGCGCGGCATGCCGCTCGCCGGCCTGCTCTTCACCTGCGGCACCCGTCCGGCACCGGAACTGGAGGCGTTGTTGCGGCTGCCGCCGCTCGATCGGCTGCCACAGTTCGGGACCGAGGACGACACCTTCACCACCGCGACGCGGCTCGCCGATCTGTCGAGCCACGTCGGCCGCGACGATGCCGTCCGCATGGAACGGGTGATCGCCTTCATCGCCGAGAAGATCGTCGTCGAACCGCTGGTGTCGCGGATGAACCTGCCGGTCGAACCCTTGATGCCGCCGCCGGTGTTCCGTCACCGCCTGGTCGAGGCGGCGCGCGGCGCGAACCGTCGCGTCGTCCTGCCGGAAGGCGACGAGCCGCGCACCATCGAGGCCGCCGCGATCTGCGCCGAGAAGGGCATCGCCCGCTGCGTCCTGCTCGGCAAAGCCGACGTGATCCGCTCGGTCGCGAGCGCCCACGGCATCGACCTGCCGGCGGGCGTCGAGATCCTCGACCCCGAGACCATCCGCGGCGCCTACGTCGCCCCGATGGTCGAACGCCGCAAGGCCAAGGGCCTGACCGCCGTTCAGGCCGAGAAGGGCCTCGAGGACACCGTCGTGCTCGGCACCATGATGCTCGCCGAAGGCCACGTCGACGGTCTGGTCTCCGGCGCGGTCCACACCACCGCGAGCACCGTCCGGCCGGCCCTGCAGCTGATCAAGACCGCGCCGGGGTCGTCGATCGTGTCGAGCGTGTTCTTCATGCTGATGCCCGATCAGGTGTTGGTCTACGGCGACTGCGCCATCAACCCGGATCCGACCGCCGAGGAACTGGCCGAGATCGCCATCCAGTCGGCCGATTCGGCCGCCGCCTTCGGCATCGAGCCACGCGTCGCCATGATCTCTTATTCGACCGGTGCCTCCGGCACCGGCGCCGACGTCGACAAGGTCCGCCGCGCCACCGAACTGGTGCACGAACGTCGTCCCGACCTCGCGGTCGACGGCCCGATCCAGTACGACGCGGCTTCGGTGGAGAGCGTCGGCCGCCAGAAGGCGCCGAACTCGCCGGTCGCGGGAAACGCCAACGTCTTCGTCTTCCCCGATCTCAACACCGGCAACACCACCTACAAGGCAGTGCAGCGTTCGGCGGGCGTGGTGTCGGTCGGCCCGATGCTTCAGGGCCTGCGCAAGCCCGTCAACGACCTGTCGCGCGGCGCCCTCGTCGACGACATCGTCTACACGATCGCGCTCACCGCCATTCAGGCGGAAGCCGGCGAGGCCTCGGCCGAGGTCGTCGCGACGCCGCTCGTCGCCGCGGCGGAGTAAGACCGCCATGGGCCTCGCGACGAGCGAGCCCACGTCTCATCGCTCGTCGCAGACGGGCGCCGGCCTCGCCGCCGGCGCCCGCCACTTCCCACACTCCGCGTGAGGTGATCGCGTGATGAAACATCTCTCCTCGAACGATCCGCTCGCCGGTGCCGCCGGCATGTTGCCCGACGCCGACGAGCTGAACGCGCTGGTCGCGGCGATGGAGCGCGCCATGAAAGAGGCGCGGAGGAGAAGTGAGGACGCCCGCGTCGAAGAACGCCGCCGACGGGTCGAGGAACTCGCGCAAACCCGGCTGTGCGACGCCGATTGGCGCGATCTGTTGGCTCGGGCGAGGTCGGCGGCGTCCGCCGGATCGCGCGAGGTGTTGGCCCTCCGCTTTCCCGCGGAGCTGTGCACGGACGGGGGACGGGCGGTCAACGCACCGGACCCGGCTTGGCCGGAGACGCTGAGAGGGGCTCCGGCCGATCTCTACGGCCGATGGGAGCGCGAATTGAAACCGCTGGGCTACCGACTGTCCGCGCAGATCTTGAATTTTCCGGGTGGCTTCCTCGGCGAGGTCGGTCTGTCGATCCGTTGGGGGTGACGTGACCTCGGGTCGACGGCGACCGGTTTCGACCGACGGCCGGGCACGACCGGCTCCCGCGCCGGACACCTCCGAATTTCGTCCCTTCGGCATCACCGACCCATTCGGCGGCCCCGAGGGGCTGCGGTCATGGACCGCGCCCGGAAGCCGCCGAAAGACGTCGCCGCTCATCTCGCCGTCGCCGCGCATTCCGCCGGGCGCGGATGCCCTCTCGGCGGCGGGTTTCGTCAAATTCGTGCCTTCAGAAGCGACGAGAGCGATGCGGCGCTCGGTTCATCCCTTCACGGGGTGACGCGAACGCGGCTTTCGCCACGAACCTTCCGCACGCCGTGCGAGGACGACGCGGAAACAGCCGTCGCCGACCCGAAAAGTCGGGCGCCGAAAACGAGGATCTAAGTCCTCGAAACATCCAGGGGGTAGGGGAAGAAGCTGGCGCACCCGACAGGATTCGAACCTGTGACCTTTGCCTTCGGAGGGCAACACTCTATCCAGCTGAGCTACGGGTGCTTCCGGGCGGCGCGGAACGCCACCGAACGGTCTCGCCGAAGCGGGACGCGCTTCTCATAGCCGATGCCGCTCGGGGTCGCAACGCCTATGAACGCCGTCGTCCCCCGAGACCTCCACGCCGCGCGCCGACATCCGTCCGCAGGCGTCAGTTCCGGTGCCCGAACAGCCGGCGCTGCCAAGCCGTGAACTCCGCGACGCCCTGAGCCAACGGCGACGGAACCAACCGTCGACGCGGCGGATCGCGCTCGCTCGCCGGTTGCGGCGATTCGGTCGCGACCGTCTCGTCGATCTCCTCGCGCCAAGCCTCGATGTCGGCAGGTCCGATCATGTCTTCCTCCGGGGTCGGGTCGCCGCGCGGCGGCGACACCGTCGCGGACCTCGCCGCCGTTCGCGGAACCGAGGTCTCGTCGAGCCATCCGTTCGGAAACCGGGGGCCGCATCGCGCGCGTCGATCGACCACGCTTCGCCCCTCTTGCCCGCCATCATGCATTATTGCAGTGCAATGTCAATTGCTGCAGTGCACAAATCAAGCGGACGTGATCCCGGCGACGGCGTGCGACGTTCCGGCGGCACGACATTCATGCGAAAAATCTGATACGAGCCCGGGATCACGGCGCGGGGTCGCGCCGACCGGGACCGCAGGAGATGCGCAGGATGTCGTTTCGTCACGTTTTCGCCGCCGGCCTTCTCGCCGTCGGGCTCGCCGGCACGCCGGCCCGCGCCGAGGGGATCATCTCGATGGACGCCGTCGCCACCGGTCTGAAGGCCGGCAGCGTGGTGTTGGTCGACGTGCGCGAGCCCGACGAATTCACCGCCGGTCACGTCCCCGGTGCGATCAACATGCCGTTGTCGCGCTTCGATCCGGCGGCTCTGCCGAAGCCGGCCGGCAAGGACGTGGTGGTGATGTGCCGCTCCGGCCATCGCGCCGGCAAGGCGCAGGCGATCGCCGCCGCCGCCGGCCGCACCGACGTGATCGACTACGCCGGCAGCATGAACGAATGGAGCGCCAAGGGCGGGCCGGTGGTCACCGGGCCCTGATCGACGTGCGATCGTGAAACGACGACGGCGGAAGGCGCGAGGCCTTCCGCCGTCTTTTTCATGTCGTCGCGGCGTTGCGCGGGCTCAGCGGGCGCCGAGGATCTTCGGCACGCGGTTGAGGCGCAGGCGGAAGGCGTCGGGCATGCCGGAGCCGAGCAGCGGGCGCAGATAGAGCCGGAAGGCGTCGGTGACGTCGTTGCCGGACGCGGTGATGAACTCGTCGGGCATGACGCGGGTCTTGCCGGCGACGGCGGTCAGCGGCGAGAGCTGATAGTCGACCGAATAGAAACCGGTGCGGTGGATCGTCACCGAGCCGTCGGTGTCGCCCCACATCGCGTATTGCACCGCCTTCTCGCCGACCTCGCGGGCCTCGCGGGCGTCGACGTCGGAGACGCAGCCGATGAACGAGCGCTGCAGATAGCCGAAGGTGTCGCCGCGCACGCGGGTGATCTTCAGCTCCTTCTTGACCAGATCGCACAGCCGATCGGCCAGGGCGCCGGTGCCGGAGAGCTGGACGTTGCCGTGGGCGTCGTGTTCGACCTGATCCATCAGCTTGGTGATGATCGGCTCGCCGGTCTCGTCGTGGATGCCCTCGGAGACGGCGACGACGCAGCGCCCGTACTTCTCGTAGACCGCCTTGACGTCGGAGAGGAACTGGGCGCGGTGGAACGGCCGCTCCGGCAGATAGATGAGATGCGGGCCGTCGTCGGGGAACTTCTTGCCGAGCGCGGATGCCGCGGTCAGGAAGCCGGCGTGGCGGCCCATCACCACCGCGATGTAGACGCCGGGCAGCGCCGCGTTGTCGAGGTTGGCCCCCATGAAGGCCTGCGCCACGAAGCGGGCGGCCGAGGGGAAGCCGGGGGTGTGGTCGTTGACCATCAGGTCGTTGTCGATGGTCTTGGGGATGTGGATCGAGCGTAGCGGGTATCCCGCCTTATGGGCCTCTTCCGAGACGATCCGCACCGTGTCGGAAGAGTCGTTGCCACCGACGTAGAAGAAGTAACCGATGCCGTGCGCCTTCAGGACCTTGAAGATCTCCTGGCAGTACTTCAGATCCGGCTTGTCGCGGGTCGAGCCGAGACCCGAGGAGGGGGTGTGGCCGACCATCTCCAGATTGTGGCTGGTCTCCTGGGTGAGGTCGAGAAACTCCTCGTCGACGATGCCGCGCACGCCGTGGTGGGCGCCGTAGACCAGTTCGACGTTGCGGAACTTGCGGGCCTCGAGCACCGTGCCGACGATCGACTGGTTGATGACGGCGGTGGGGCCGCCGCCCTGAGCGACGAGGACCTTGGTCTGTGACATGATGCGGTTCCCTGAAAAGAGTCGCGGGAGCGTCGAAGCGCTCCGCCGTCGCCATCCTGCGCAGACGGCGAACGATCTCAAGTCGTTTGTGCCGATTTCCGACGCCGCGGACGTGAAAAATCGATCCATCGATCGATGAGGCCGACTTTCGTCGAAGAACTTGCGTCACAACCAGTTTTTTCGTTCGTGACGACGGCGCGAGACCTCGCTCGGCCGACGCGGAGGGCTCGGATCGCGGTCGCGTTGCGATGCGGCATCGACC